>NZ_JACVTV010000002.1:0-113261 GCF_016624625.1 Stenotrophomonas sp. S41
CTCCCCCGCCCCACGATAAGGATTGACCATGAATGATCGTCTGAAAATGCAGGACCCGCGCAGCCAGTATCCGCAGCCCCCCTTCCCCGCCCAGCCGCAGCCGGTACCGGGCAAGGCGGCAGACATGGACCCTGTGCCGGACCACGGCGAAACCAGCTACCAGGGTTCGGGCAAGCTGAGCGGACGCCGGGCGCTGATCACCGGTGCCGACAGCGGCATCGGGCGAGCTGCAGCCATCGCTTACGCCCGTGAGGGGGCTGACGTTGCCCTGTCCTACCTGCCGTCCGAAGCCTCGGACGCGGAGGAGGTCTTTGCGCTGATCAAAGCCGAGGGTCGCAAGGCGCTGGCGTTGCCGGGTGACATCACCGACCCGGAGTGGTGCAAGGCACTGGTTGAGCGCACGGTGGAAGCGTTCGGTGGCCTCGACATCCTGGTGGTGAATGCGGGCCGCCAGCAGTACCGGGAAAGCATCGCCGAGCTGAGCGCGGAGGACTTCGACAAGACGATGAAGACCAACCTCTATGCCATGCACTGGATCTGCCAGGCAGCCGTTCCGCACCTGCCGCCGGGCTCAGCGGTCATCACCACTGCTTCGGTGCAGGCGTATGACCCCTCGGCGATCCTGCTGGACTACGCCACCACCAAGGCAGGCATCGTCGCCTATACCAAGGCTCTGTCGGCACAGCTGGTCGAAAAGGGAATCCGCGCCAACGTGGTTGCGCCGGGTCCGTTCTGGACCGCGCTCCAGTCTTCCGGTGGGCAGCCGACCGAGGCAGTGACCAGGTTCGGCACCCAGGTGCCGATGAAGCGCCCGGGCCAGCCGGTGGAAATCGCGCCGATCTATGTGCTGCTGGCCAGCCAGGAAGGCAGCTACCTGACCGGTGAAGTGTTCGGCGTAACCGGCGGTGCAGGTATTGCCTGACCAGTTGCGGAGGCGCAGGCAATCGTCTGCGCTTCCGCGCAGGGCTAGCATTCTGTAGTGATCGAGTGAAGCCCTGAAAGTGCTTTCTGAATTGTTAATGATGAACGCGGTCACAAATTTCTGGTTGTGGCATCGTGTGCGACTTCAAACGCTCCAGCGGTTGGACGGAGCAGATTCCCCGCTGCTAAAGGACGTGCGTGTCGAACGATCAATTCAAGGGCTTTCCATCCCCCTCGGTCAGAAGCCATCAGCAAGCGGCCGTAGGTGACAAGCGCTCGGACATCTTCTTCAGCGCCGTGGAAACCACGCGGATGCCGATGATCATCACCGACCCGCACCAGCCCGATAATCCGATCATCTTCGCCAACCGGGCCTTCGTAGAGATGACCGGCTATGAGCGTGACGAGCTGCTTGGCCGCAACTGCCGGTTCCTGCAGGGACCGGAAACCGACCCTGATGCGATCGCCGAGATCCGCGAAGCCATTGCTGAGACCCGCGAGGCGGCGACCGAGGTTCTGAACTACCGCAAGGACGGTTCGACCTTCTGGAATGCGCTTTTTGTGTCGCCGGTGTTCGATGACGACGGCACGCTGGTGTACTTCTTCGGCTCGCAGCTGGATGTATCGCGCCGGCGTGATGCAGAGGATTCGCTTCGCCAGGCACAGAAGATGGAAGCCCTTGGCCAGCTCACGGGCGGCATCGCGCACGACTTCAACAATCTGCTGCAGGTCATGTCCGGCTATCTGGAGATGATCACCGGGACGTCTGACAAGGAGCTTCCGTCCGACAGCTTCGTCAGGCGCGCCGCCACCCAGGCGCAGTCCGCCGCCAACAAGGCCGCGGTGCTGACCCAGCAGCTGCTGGCGTTCTCGCGACGGCAGAAACTGGAAGGCCGTACGGTCAATCTGAATTCCCTCGTGTCCTCCACGGTGGAGCTGGCCGCGCAGCGGGTCGGTGCGGACGTGGAGCTGCAGATGAACCTCGCCCCCGCGCTGTGGAACTGCAGGATCGATACGACCCAGGCCGAGGTGGCCATCCTCAACCTGGTCATCAATGCGCGCGATGCGCTGAAGGGTCGCCCGGACCAGCGCGTGCTGCTGAGTACGCGAAATGTGGAGGTCTCCAAGGCTGCGGCCGCCAACGAGCTCGATCACCTGCCCGCAGGTCGTCTGGTCTGCATCTCGGTGCAGGACAACGGCAGCGGGATGTCGCCCGACATTGTTCGCCGGGTGATGGACCCGTTTTTCACCACGAAGGAGGAAGGCGAAGGTACCGGGTTGGGCCTGTCGATGGTCTATGGCTTCGTCAAGCAATCCGGCGGCACCGTGCGGATCGCCTCTGAGCCAGGCGCCGGCACCACCGTCAGCCTGTACTTCCCTGCCACGACCGATGCGCTGACCAAGGATGCCGCGCCCTCCAATATGGCCATGGATCGGGGTGGCAGCGAGCGCATCCTGATTGTCGAAGACCGAGATGATGTCGCTGAACTGGCGCAGATGCTGCTTGAAGCCGGCGGCTACCAGACCCGCATCGCCAACGATGGGGCATCGGCGCTGGCGCTGCTGGAACAGGGTGAGGTGTTCGACCTGCTGTTCACCGATCTGATCATGCCCGGCGGCATGAACGGCGTACTTCTTGCCCGCGAGGCCAAGCGCCGCCTGCCGAAGCTGAAGGTGCTGCTGACGACGGGCTATGCCGAAGCCGGGATTGAACGTACAGATGCAGGTGGTTCGGAGTACGAGGTGCTGAACAAGCCCTTCAACCGGCAGCAGCTGTTGCGCAAGGTGCGCCTGGTTCTGGAAGGGCCGACCGGCGTTGGTTGAGTGATCATGCAATCTGCGTGGGGCAACCTGCGCTGAACTCCGGCACCGAAGTCCATTGCAAGCGCGCCGTGCGGCACCCACCTGATATTTGCGCCCGAGCATGGGCGCTCTCAGGAGAAATACATGCCGCACCATGAAAAGATCGCCTTGTCCGGCGTTGTTGAACACGTGTTCGCCCACCGCTTCACTCTGCTCGCGGACGGCCAGCATTACCTGGCCGATCTGGGCCCGAAAGGCGCTGAAGCTTTCGCCATCAAGCCCGGCTTGGCCGTCACGCTGGAGGGCGAACGTCGCCCTTCGGAGATCAAGGTACTCAGCATTGCCCGCACCGGTGGCAAGCGGGTGCAGATCGAGCACAAGAAACCGCACCATGGGCCGGGCCATCATGGCGAAAAGCACCTTCAGGCAGATCCGGCCCTCGTTCTGGCTGCCGTGAAACAGGCAGGCTGGACATCTGCAGGGCAACCGCAGCGTCACCCCAAGCACTTTGAAGTGCTGGCCCGCCAGAAGGGTGGCGACTGGATGGAGCTGCACGTGGACTTCGCCGGCGGGATCTACAAGCAGAAGCCCGCCGCTGCGGACAAATGGGATATTGCGTAAACAACAGAAGCCCCGCGAAAGCAGGGCTTCTTTGCATGGCTCAGCCGGCTGCCGCGGCCCCGCAACGGAAGACGGTGAGACTGCGCGGTGGGGCGAGGAAGTGACCGGCGCCCAGCACGTCCTGCTCACCCGCAAGCCCAGCATCGGTGGACAGCAGCATCGACCAGCTGAGCGAGGCCCCCTCGTCATCAGGGAGCGCGAAATCCACACCCTCGTGGTAGGCGTTGATCACCACCAGCAGGCTGGCGTCGCTGGCATGCTCGCGCACGCCAGATGCCTGTGCCCTGCCCTCCAGCAGCAGCCCGACCGAGCGCGCACCCGCGTCATTCCAGTCCTCATCGGTCATCTCCCTGCCTGTGGGATTCAGCCAGGTCAGGTCGCGTACATCGGCCTGTTCGTTGTACTGGCCGTTGAGGAAGCGGCCGCGGGTCAGGATCGGATGGCTTTGGCGCAGGGCCAGCACATCGCGGACGAACTGGGCCAGCCGGCCCTCGGTGGTGTCGCGTTCCCAGTCAATCCAGGCCGTGTCGTTGTCCTGGCAATAGGTGTTGTTGTTGCCGCCCTGCGTCTGCGCGCGCTCGTCGCCGGCCAGCATCATCGGTGTACCCTGCGAAAGCAGCAGCGTGGCCAGCAGGTTGCGCATCTGCTGCTCGCGCAGCGCGTTGATACCTGGATCGTCGGTTGGTCCCTCGGCGCCGTGGTTGCAGGACGAATCGTTGTTGGAGCCATCACGATTCTCTTCGCCGTTGGCATCGTTGTGCTTTTCGTTGTAGCTGACGAGGTCGTTGAGCGTGAACCCGTCGTGCGCCGTGATGAAGTTGACCGATGCCCACGGCCGGCGGCCGCGTCGGTCGAACAGGTCCGCCGAGCCGGTCAGCCGGGTAGCAAACTCGGCAAGCTTGCCTTCGTCACCCTTCCAGAAGCTGCGCGCGGTGTCTCGGAACCTGTCGTTCCACTCTGCCCAGCCCGGCGGGAAGTGCCCGACCTGGTAGCCGCCGGGGCCGCAGTCCCACGGCTCGGCAATCAGCTTGACCTGGCTGAGCAGCGGATCCTGGCCGACTGCATCGAGGAAGCCGCCACGCTGGTCGAAGCCCGTGGGCTCCCGCCCCAGAATGGTCGCGAGGTCGAAGCGGAAGCCGTCGACGTGCATTTCCTGCGCCCAGTAGCGCAGGGAGTCGCAGACGAAGCGGATGGCCTGCAGGTTGCTCAGGTTGAACGTGTTACCAGTGCCGGTATCGTTGATGTAGTAGCGCTTGTCCTCGGCCAGGCGATAGTAGCTGGCATTGTCGATACCCTTGAACGACAGCGTCGGACCGAGCTCGTTGCCTTCGGCGGTGTGGTTGTAGACCACGTCCATGAAGACCTCGAGGCCTTTCGCGTGCATGGCCTTGACCATGTCGCGGAATTCGTCGCGGTGGCCACTCGCCAGATAGCGGCGCTTGGGCGCGAAGAAGGCCAGCGTGTTGTAGCCCCAGTAATTGCGCAGGCCCTTTTCCAGCAGGTAGTTGTCGTCCAGATAGGCGTGGACCGGCAGCAGCTCCACGGCGGTCACACCCAGGCCGTGGATGTAATCCAGCACGGCAGGCTGGGCGAGGCCGGCACAGGTTCCACGCACGTCCGCGCCTACCTCGGGATGGCGCTGGGTGTAACCGCGCACGTGGGTCTCGTAAACGACCGTGCGGTTCCAAGGCGTGAGCAGGCGCTCATCCCCTTCCCAGTCATAGGTGTCTTCCACCACCACGGCTTTGGGCATGAACGCTGCGCTGTCACGTTCATCAAAGCTCAGGTCACCGTCGGGGTGGCCGATGGTGTAGCCGTAAAGCTCATCCGCCCAGGTCAGATCGCCATCGATCTCGCGTGCGTAGGGGTCCAGCAGCAACTTGTGATGATTGAAACGGTGGCCGTCGGCCGGGGCGTACGGTCCGTGCACCCGATAGCCGTAGCGTTGGCCGGGTTTTACCTCGGGCAGATAGCCGTGCCAGATCTCGTTGGTGTACTCGGGCAGCTCGATGCGCTGCTCGTTGCCCTGGTCGTCGAACAGACACAGCTCGACTTTGGTGGCGTGCGCGCTGAAGAGCGCGAAGTTCGTGCCTTGGCCATCGAAAGTGGCGCCTTGGGGGAACGGACGCCCTTCGCGGACGCGGGACGGGGTGGCGTAGCGTGTGGATCTGACCTGGTCGCGCATGGGGGATGCTCTGTGTTCCGGTTGCGGGCTTGCAGCCGGGGAGTCGGGAGCATCCCGGTCCGTCTGTAGAGGCCGTGTGGCGGCGGCATCACGCGGATTTGCAGTGGATCCAGATTGCTGAAGATTTCAGGATCCCGATTCTCCCGATGCCGATGGACGCCCAGAGGTGGGCAGGCTGTCAAAGACGCCCTGGCCTATGGCCTGGCGATTGCTGCAATGGGTGCAGCTGATCACGGCGCCACCGGAAATCGTGGTCAATCCAAGGGGCTCGCGCGCGACGAAGTCGCTGTCGCAGGTATGGCAGTGTGCGTGCACCTGGACGATACGTTGTCCGGCCCCGCGCTCTGTATCCCCGCATTCGACGCGATCCAGTCGAAACCGGCCTGTTTCGCCGGCTGCACCGCAGCTGTAGTATCCCTCTCGTTCGCACATATGATGTCCAGCCGTGATGTTTGGCGCAGCATCCCGGTTATGGGGAGAACGTGGCGTGCTGCATCGTTGATCCCCGTGTGAAACCGGGTGGAGCGAAAGCGGACCGTTGAACGGAAATAGACAAGCGTGGCCAGGCAGGAAGGAGTACCTTGATTCCTCGAACCTGACCGGACTGATCCATGCTACGTGCTGTTGCCTATCGAAGCTTCGCTGTGCCGGGCATTGATGCCCCCCGCCTTGAACGCATCGTGCACGGCGCCCAGCGCTTCAACCGGATGGCGGGCGTCACCGGTGCAATGCTGTTTGATGGCGCACGGTTCCTTCAGTACGTCGAAGGGCCAGTGGACGGCATCGAGGGTGCCATCGGCCGTATCAGGGCCAGCAGTGCCCATGAGCGTCTGCATATGCTGGGTGACAGTGTGATCGAAACCCGTCGATTCCCAGCCTGGGATATGAGCTGCCTGATGCAAACCAATACCGTACTCGATCGCCTGTTCGTTGCGCCTTGGGGAAGCATGGACCGTTCGCTGGATCCCGCAGGTAACCCGGTCGGCGGTCTGCTGCTTCTGCGTCAGTTGCTGGGATGATCCTCGACCGGTAGAGGCAGATCGACGTTCTCGCCGTATGCCAGTCCCACGATCGCGGCGAGAGCGTCATTGGTAGGGATGCGCTCGCCATTGGTGGAATAGGCGATGGCCGTGCCGTCATCCGGGTTGTAGATGACCCGCGAGTGCGAGCCCAGCACATCGCCGCCATGGCCGAGGAAGTGGCGCTCGCCATAGGGAAATGCTGCCAATCCCCTGCCCCACCCCTTGCCGGGCGAAGGAATCATCTGCTGCAGCGATGCCTGGCGGAGGATCTTCTGCTGGAAAAGGCCGGTGATCAGCTGGTTCAGGTCATGGGGTGTGCCTGCGATATCTCCTACCCCCACGACATTGGAGTAGTCGATGTCCTTGATGGCGGCCCAGCCTCCCTTATACGCATAGGAGAGGAACCTGTCGGGCTGGGGAATGCCGGCTGAAACAAAATTTCTGAGGCCCAGTGGTCCTGCAATGTCCTGGGCCACCATCTCGGCGTAGGTGCGACCGGATTGCTTCTCAAGGATCATCCTCAGCAGCAGGTACGCGGAATTGGAATAGGCCGTGTCCTGCCCCGGCGCAAATGAAACGCCCTGCTCCCTGATCTCATCAAGAATCGCCGGCTCGCTGACCCTGCCCAGCACCCAGACCGTGCCGTCCTTGATGGCGAAGTTTCCCAGGCCGCTGGTGTGCTCGAGCAGATTGGCGATGGTGATTGCCTGGGCCGACGGCATGTCCGGGAACCACTTCGAGAGCCGGTCATCCAGACTGAGACGCCCCTCTTCAATCAGTTTGAAGGCGAGGATCGCCGTGACCATTTTGGTGACGGACGCGATTTGATACTTGGTGTCGGCGCTGTAGCTGACGCCCGTCAGCTGCTTCTGGCCGAAGCTGCGCGCGTAGACCTCACGGCCATGCCTGAAAATGGACACGCTGCCGATACCGGCGTTGCTGTCTTCCACCTGGTCGAGGAATGCGTTGAGCCGTTCCGCGTGCACCGCCTGCGATGCTGCGGGCGCGGCGCCGACTGCACCGGCAAGCAGGAGCGCAGGGAGAAGCAGCAGGGCGGCCAGTCTTTTCATGGTGCTCGCTTTGGGGGCGGCGGATGCCGCGCAGAGTTGCTGAATGTACGCGCAAACGGGTTCCGCAGAGCATACGGTGTTGAAGTGTCGCCTCCGGCCGCACGCAGCGCCCTACACTCTTGAAGCAGCACTTTCACTGCCACGCCTGAGCGCCCCATGCCCTTGAAGACCTATCTGCACACGCATTTCGTCACCAAACCCGCACTTGCCGCGTTGTGCAATGTATCCGGGGAACGGCTCGATGCGCTCATCACCCGCGGCGCCGCGCCTCAGGCCACCTACGTCTGCGGCAGCGGCCGTATCCGCTCCGCCGTGTTCGGTGAGCTCCCCGCGGATGAAGGTATCGAGGGTGAGTACTTTCGCCCTGAGTATGCCCGGTGGATCAGCATCGCTGACGCCGCTCCTCCCGGCCATGAGCGCGACGCACTGGTCACAGCGCTGTGCAGGGAGCTGGAGGCAGCGCTTGCCCCTGCACTGGATGATCCGGCCCTGGCCAGCCAGAAGGCACAGGCCTTCCTTCCGTACTTCTTCAACGGCACCTTCGGTCTCTGTGTCGCAGATCCTTCCTCGGGTGCAGGCATCGCGGAGAAGGAGCTGTTGCAGGAGCGTCTGGTGGAACTGACCGGAAATGGCAGCAGGGTTGCGGACACGGCTGACGAAAACCACAAGCTGCTGGCGCTGATTGACGCCTATGCCCGGTCGTCCATGCCCTTCTCGCCTGCCGAGTACCCCCGTAGCAGCAGGAAGCGGCTGGTGGATGATCTGCGCCTGAAGGTGCGGACCGCTACCGAATCGGTGTAATGGCTGCGTTCGCAGTCCATGGGCCGAATAGCGGCTCTATTCGGCTCACCGGATGAGCCGAATACCTATTGCCCCGCCCTAACCCTATTGAGAATGCGGGCAAGGACGAGTCCCCGCTCGGGCGGGGCCTCATTTCACAAGCAGCTGCTCGGCCATGCCGCGATAGATCGGCACGGGGCAGACCAGCCCGGACACGGCGCGGGCGATCAGCACCGTGGCCAGGATCGGCAGCAGCAGGTCACCGCTGTCGGTCAGTTCAAGCGAGATGACCGCCGACGTCAGCGGCGCCTGGGTCACGCCGGTGAGATAGGCGCACATGCCCAGCAGGACAAACGCGCGTGGGTCGACCGCGGGCATCAGTGCGGCCAGGTTGTGGCCGATGCCGGCGCCCACGGCCAGTGCCGGCGAGAACAGGCCGCCGGGAATGCCCGCAATGTATGAGGCCAGGTTGGCGAGCAGTTTCATCAGACCAAACTCGTGGCCCACCTCGGCGTGGCCCTGCACCAGGCTGCGTGCCTGCTCATAACCGGTGCCATACGCACCATCGCCGAATGCCGCAGCCAAGCCAACCACCACCAGCCCGCAACCTGCGGCGAGGAGCACCGGGTGCCGTTGCCGCAGCGTGCCCAGCCAGCGCGGGCGACCGGCAACACTGGCAAGCACCATGCGGGCGAACACCCCGCCCAGCAGACCGGCCACCACCCCGCACATCAGAATGGCCAACCAGGCCTGGCCCAGCGGCATGCGCGCGGTCACGTGGCCGAAGTAGGTGTAATTGCCCAGCAGGCCCAGCGAAACTACGCCGCCCACGATGACCGCGGTCAACAGCGTGCCCGAGAACCGGTGCTCGAAGCGCCCGCTCAACTCTTCAATGGCGAACACGATGCCCGCCAGCGGGGTGTTGAAGGCCGCAGCGATACCGGCCGCACCGCCTGCAAGCAGGAAGTGCGACAGCTCCTTCGGGTCCTTGAAGCCGAACCAGCGGCCGAACAGATACATCAGGCTGGCGCCGACGTGGACGGTGGGCCCCTCGCGGCCGACCGATGCGCCACCGAGCAGCGAAAGCGAGGTCAACAGGAGCTTGCCGGCGGAAACGCCGGGCGAGAGATTGATCTGCCGGAAGGTCTCATCGGGCTTTTCCAGCGCGGCGATGACCTGGGGAATGCCGCTGCCCCGGGTCGGGCGCAGGGCGCCGCTCGTCAGCCAGGCCAGTAGCGCGAAGATGCCCGGCGTAAGCAGCAGCGCCCACCACGGCGAGTGGTCGATGGCGCGCTGGAACAGGCCGACCGCTGCATCGCTGGCCTTGGCGAACAGGATGGCGACCAGCGCGACGGCTACTGCGCCGATCCACAGCGCGGCGCGGCGACGCCAAGCCTCGCTGCGCAGGTGGCCGGCCAGAGAGGCCTGGATGCGGCGAAACGGGTTCATGCGGACCAGTATGGTCAGTCTGGCGGGCCCGGGAAAGCTGCCGCCGTGGCGGATGACCTTGCGGCATGCGGCGGCTGGGCCGGGTTCGGCTTGCGCACCGGCATTGCAGGTGTAGAGCCGAGCCTACGCTCGGCTGCTCAACACAATAAGCAGCCGAGCACGGGCTCGGCTCTACAGGAGCGATGTGTCGAGCAGGCTCAACTCTACCCGCGCGTTGATCCACTGCTCTAGCGCGTCCTTCGGCATCGGCTTGGCAAAAAGATAGCCCTGGAAGTGATCACAACCCAGACCCACCAGCAGGTCACGCTGCGCGCTGGTTTCCACGCCTTCGGCCAACGCGCTCATGCCCATCACCTGGGAAATCTCCACGATCTTGCCCAGCAGGTGCTGCGCGCGCTCCTGGGTGGTGGCCTCGTCAACGAAGTTGCGGTCGATCTTCAACTTGCGTACCGGCAGCGTGCGCAGCGTGGACAGGCCGGAGAAACCGGTGCCGAAGTCGTCCAGCGCCCAGGTCACGCCGAGTGCTTCCAGCGCCTTCATCTTCTCGATCGTTTCAGCGGTCTCCGCCGACAGCGCGGACTCGGTCAGTTCCAGCTCGATCAACGACGGGTTTACCCCCGCATCGCGGATGACGGCGCTGATGGCTGCGACGAAGCCGTCGTCCAGCAACTGGATGGGGCTGATGTTGACCGCGACCCGCAGGTCGCGGGTCTCTGCCTGGCCAGACCACTGCGCCAGCAGGTCGCAGGCCTGGCGCAGCACTTCAAGCCCGATGTCACGGATCGCGCCGCTTTCCTCGGCCTGCGCAATGAACGCACCCGGCGGCAGCAGCTCGCCCGACGGACGCCGCCAGCGCACCAGCGCTTCCACGCCGGTCACCACGCCATTGCCGCGCACCTGCGGCTGGTAGTGCACTTCGATCTCACCGTTGCGCACTGAACGGCCGAGCTCGCGCTCCAGGCGCAGCCGGTTGCCGATGTCCTTGCGGTAGATCGCAAAAATCGCGGCCAGCAGGGTCATCGAGATGACCGTATTGGAGCGGGCGCCCCACACGCGCACTTCGATTGGCGGCGAGGTGCCGGGGGCCAGGAAATCCAGCGCGCCGATGGCAAACGCTGCGAACGTGGCCAGGCAGACCAGCGGGAACACCAGTGAGCCATAGCGCTCGCGCGCATCGAAGGTGAAAGCTGCACCCGCCGCAAGCGGCAGCAGGAACAGGTGCCCCGAGCGCGGCACCCAGGCAATCGGGGCATCGATCACCGCCACGCCCACCACGGACAGGAAGACGCCATGGGCGACGATCAACAGGGACGTGGCATCGGCACGACGGCTGCGGGCCAGGGCGAGAACGCCGACCGCCATTACGCCAAGGAAGGGCGCGGCCAACTCGGCGCGGTCAACGTAGAGGTAGCACGCCGTCCAGCCCAGTCCCAGGAGAATGCATGAGACGCCGGCCAGCTTCAAAATAGTGCCGATCTTCCTGCGGCGCGGTGCCTCCTGGAACTTCGGCAGGCCCTGCCATTTCCGCGCTGCTCTGTTGGGCATCTACCGAAGCATCCTCTTGGCATCCGGAGCGCGCGTGGTCGCGCCCCGGACGAAGGGTAGCAAAGCCCGCGCCCGGGCCAAATAGTGTCGATTTTCTGGCGCGGCCCCGCCCTGCGCCCGCTGATTCTCGTCACGCCTCGTCAACGTCGTTGAACCATTCAAAAGACGCTTGAAATCCGCCGCATCCAACCGGCCTCGATGACACGTAGAGGTAGGCACAACGCGCTGCAACAGCTGCCACTGGCGCGTTATCCGCAGGCACCCCTGCATTCATCAAGAGGCCAAACGGCCTCGTCCAGTGAGGATACGAACATGCGTAGCCAGATCCAGCGTCTTGCCATTGCCGCGGGTATCGCGGTCGCCTGTACCGCACCTGCAGTGTTTGCCGCCGACAACCCGATGGTGGGCGGTGCACCGATGTATGCCAACAAGACCATCGTGGAAAATGCCTCCACGGCCAAGAACCTCAGCACTCTGGTGGCTGCGGTGAAGGCTGCCGGCCTGGTCGATACGCTGAGCGGCAAGGGCCCGTTCACCGTGTTCGCACCCGCCAACGAAGCCTTCGAAAAACTGCCGGCCGGTACCGTGGATACGCTGCTGAAGCCTGAAAACAAGGCCAAGCTGACCAAGCTGCTGACCTACCACGTGGTATCGGGCACCTACACCTCGACCCAGCTGACCGCCGCCGCCCGCAGCCACGGTGGCACCAGCACGCTGAAGACCGTGCAGGGCGAGCCGCTGACGGTGAAGCTGCAGGACGGCAAGGTTTGGGTGATCGATGCCAAGGGCGGCAAGGCCTCGGTGACGACCGCTGATGTCATGCAGTCCAACGGCGTGGTGCATGTGGTCGACAGTGTGTTGATGCCGAAGTGACACCTGCCGGCGGGGCCCATGCTCATGCATGGGCTCTGCTCTTCGGCAACCGCGCTCAGTGCGCCTGCTGCGGCCGGCGCGCGTCCAGTGCTTCCTTGATGCGTGCAATATCGCGTCCGCCCGCGTCGGCAAGACGACGTACCTGCTGCCGCTCTTTCGGCGGCAACGGCGCTGCCTGATCGTGCGGGGCGGCTTCCACCAACCTGGCCACCGCTTCGCGCAACGGCAGCTCGGGGTACAACCGCGCGGCACACCAGCGCTCGGCGAAGCGTTTGCCCTGGCGGATGCTGGCGGCACGCACATCCTTGGTCTGCCACATCTTCTGCCCCTTCATCCAGAGCCGGACGCCCGGCCGCCCGTCCGGAATGACCGCAGCCACCTCGCGCGCGTTCCACCACAGCGCCCAGCGCTCGCCGGTCTGCACCCAGCCGGATGGGGTGGGTGCGCGCTGGAAGCCGTGATGTGCGGAGGAGGTAAGCATGGCCCAGAGAATACGGAGGGCGGTCTCACGGTCTGCGACGTCTGCGCTACGGCTGCATTTTCCGCTGCAGCGCCTGCCGGACCCGCTGCGCCGGCACCGCATCCACGCGCGCCTCCAGGGTGTCCGCCAGCTCGGCCAACGCGCCCTGCTCGACGCCGATGTTCATGCTCATCCCGATATGGGCGAATACCTGCGCCTCCGCGCCCTCGATCATGGACAGCATGCTGAGCGTTGCCAGTTCGCGGCTCTGCCAATCCAGGTTGTCGCGCACGAAGAGGTCGCCGAACAGGTGGGTACGCAGGTACGTATTGGCCTCGGGCGCGAAATCGAACAGCGGACCCGCCACCGGGGCACCCGCCAGCCGCGTCTGGTTGTCCGTGCCGACCTTCAACAAGACCTCGCCCTGCGGCGCGGCTGTGCTCGGTTGGCGCCCGGGGTCGTCGTGCAGGCCACGCGCCGCGCGTGCCTGCACGACCTCCATCAACTGCCCCAGTGCGTTGAGGCTGCGGGGAAAGCCCGCGTAGGCGTACAACTGCAACAGCACCTCGCGCACCTCACTGATGCTGAGGCCCGCATCCAGTCCCTCGTTCAGCGCCGGCTTCAGGCGTTCGAGATTGCCTGAGGCCGCGAACGCTGCAATCGGAACCAGCGCCTGCTGCCGGGGGCTCAGCGACGCAAGGGCCGGCATTTCGTTACGGGTCGGGTTATTCATGGGCAATGGCTCCCGTGCGTTCGTGGCGGGCAGCCCCGCCAGGATGAGGGTGGCGAGCAGCAGCCACGCGGTGGTTCTAGCGGGCGTTGTACTGCGCATCGTCCACCTTCTCCATCCACTCCACGTTGCGGCCGTCGATCGTGCCGGTCACGGCCAAGTGGGTCATGGCGGTACCGGGGGCGGCGCCGTGCCAGTGCTTTACGCCCGGCGGGCACCAGACAACGTCGCCGGGACGGATGACCTGTACCGGCTGGCCCCACTCCTGCACCAGCCCCACCCCGCTGGTGACCAGCAGCCGCTGGCCGGCCGGATGAGTGTGCCAGGCCGAACGCGCGCCCGGCTCGAAGGTGACCAGGCCGCCGGATGCAGGAATGCCGCCCTCGGCCGGCCAGACCGGATCGATCCGCACGCGGCCGGTGAAGTACGCCTCTGGGCCGGGCTGCGACGCCTGCTCGCCAGCGCGGGCGATGGTCTGCTGGCCCGCGTCGGCTGCGTCGGCATGCGCGGCAGGCAGCGCGGTGGCGCCAAGGGCGAGCATGAGGAAGGGAGTGTTCATGGTGTTGGCTCCTGCGTGGAGGATTCAGCCTGAACGTTCAGGCGGGCTCGGATTGACTGCGGGTTACATGTGGCGACAGCCGGCGTTGACCCGCCGCGGTGCGCCAGGCCAGGACGGCGGCCACGCCAAGGACGCCGGCGCTGGCGGTAAAGGTGCTGCCGTGGCCGCCGTGGTCGTACAGTGCGCCGCCCAGAGTGGAGCCCACTGCGATGGAGCACTGCACGACCGCCACCATCAGGCCGCCGCCGGCCTCGGCGTCGTCCTTGAAGGTGTCCGCCAGCCAGCTCCACCAGCCCACCGGTGCGGCGGTGGCGAGCAGGCCCCACACCGAGAGCAGTGCGGCCACCGGCCAGAGCTTGGCGCCGAACGGCACCAGCAGCACGGCGATGGCCGCCATCAGCATGGGAGTGGCCACCAGCGTGCGGTACAGCCCGTGCGCGAGTGCGCGGCCGACCAGTACGGTGCCGATGAAACCGGATGCCCCGATGGCCAACAGCACCATCGATACCGCGGTGGCGCCCGCGTGGGTGACGGTTTCCAGGAACGGACGGACATAGGTGAACAGCGCGAACTGGCCCATGAAGAAGGCACCACAGGCGGCCATGCCCCATCGCACCGGCCGGCGCCGCAGCAGTGCCAGCACGTTGCCTGGCGCGGCGGCGGTGCGTGCAGGCATGCGCGGCAGGCTGGCCCACTGCCAGGCGAACGCCAGCACCGCGACCGGAAGCAGGCACAGGAACGCACCGCGCCAGCCGATGATCCCACCGAGATAGCTGCCCAGCGGCGCCGCGACCACCGTGGCCAGCGCATTGCCGCCGTTGAAGATGGCCAGGGCCCGTGGGACCTGTGCGGGGGGAACCAGGCGCATGGCGGTCGCCGCCGACAGTGACCAGAAGCCGCCGACGACCACGCCGATGAGCGCGCGCCCGGCCATGTACTCCGCGTAGCTGTGCGCTGTGGCCACGACTACGCCGGACACCGCCATCAGCGCAGTGAGCAGCAACAGGACCGTACGCCTGTCCAGCCGCCCTGCCAGGCGCGGAATCGACAGGCTGGTGAGCACGGCAAACGCGCCGGAGATGGCGATGCCATAGCCCGCCAGCCCCTCGCTCACCCGCAGATCGGCGGCCAGCGGCGTGAGCAGGCTGACCGGCATGAACTCCGAGGCGATCAGTGCAAACACGCACAGGGTCATCGCGAAGACGCCACCCCAATGTGCGCGTGCCGGTGCGTTCTGGGCGTCGGCCATCACGGTGCCGCCAGTCCCTTCTGGAAGAACGTGGCCAGCCGGGTGAAGGGAATCAGCTGGGTGCGGTCGTAGAGGTCCACATGCCCTGCCCCTTTCACCCAGTAGAGCTCCTTCGGCTCGCCCGCACGGCGATACGCGTCTTCGCTGAACTCACGCGAGTGGGCCTGGTCGCCGCTGATGAACAGCATCGGGCGCGGCGCGATGGTTTCGATATCGTTGAACGGATAGAAGTTGAGGAACTTCACCAGACTGCTGAACAGCGGCATGGTGGTCTGGTCCGCCTGCTGCCCCGGCGGGGTGTAGGCGCCCCGCGGGGTCCGGTAGAAATCGAAGAACTCACGCTGTACGTCCGGCGTATCCGCGCTGATCTCGGTGACCGTGCCCGGCACATAACGTGGTTGGGCACCATTGAATTCCGCCTGGCGCTGTTCGATGGCGGACTGGATCATCGCCTGGCGCTGGGCAAGGCTCTGCGATGCATTGAGGCCGTTGCGCATGGCCGCGCCCATGTCGTACATGCTGACGGTGGCGATGGCCTTGATGCGCGGATCGATCTTCGCCGCGCTGATCACGAAGCTGCCGCTGCCGCAGATGCCCAGCGCGCCGATGCGGCGGGCATCAACGGTCGACTGGGTCGCCAGGAAGTCCACGGCTGCACTGATGTCATCGGCGTAGATCTCCGGCGCGACCATATGGCCCGGTGCCCCTTCGCTCTCGCCCCAGAAGGAAAGGTCGATGGCCAGGGTGACGAAGCCCTGCTCGGCCAGCCTCTGCGCATAGAGATTGGAGCTCTGCTCCTTCACCGCGCCCATCGGGTGGCCGACCACGATGGCCGGGTACTTCGTGCCGGGTGTGCGGTCCTTGGGCAGGAACAGGTTGCCGGCCACCTTCATCTGGTACTGGTTGTGGAACGTCACCTCCTGCGAGGTGACGCGCTCGCTGCGGTAGAAATTGTCGGCGCCGCGGGAGAGGTCCTGCGCGGATGCTGTCATCGAGCCGGCCAGCAGGCCGGCAAGGAGGAGGAAGTGCTTCATGGTCGGGGTCTCTTCAGGCCGAAAGCGTGGCGGTGTCCATCACGAAGCGGTACTTCACGTCGCCCTTGAGCATGCGTTCGTAGGCGTCGTTGATCTCATCGGCACGGATCAGCTCGATATCGGCGACTACGCCGTGCTCGGCGCAGAAATCAAGCATCTCCTGCGTCTCGGCGATGCCGCCGATCATGGATCCGGCCAGCGTGCGGCGCTTCATGATGAGGTTGAACACCGCCGGCGACGGATGCGGGGTTGCCGGTGCACCGACCAGCACCATGCCGCCATCGCGCTTGAGCAGGACCAGGTAGGCGTCGAGATCGTGTGGGGCGGCCACGGTGTTGATGATCAGATCGAACGATTTCGCGTGCCCGGCCATTTCGTCCGCCGAACGGGACACGACCACTTCATCGGCACCGAGCGCCAGGGCCGCTTCGCGCTTGCTTTCCGAGGTGGTGAACGCCACGACGTGTGCACCCAGCGCATGGGCCAGCTTCACGCCCATGTGGCCCAGGCCGCCGATGCCGACGATGCCGACCTTGCTGCCCGGCCCGGCGTTCCAGTGCTTCAGCGGTGACCACGTGGTGATGCCGGCGCACAGCAGGGGGGCGACGGCGGCCAGCTGGTCTTCCGGATGGCGGACGTGCAGCACGTAGCGCTGGTGCACGACGATCTGCTCCGAGTAGCCACCGAGGGTATGGCCCGGCGCGTCGGCGGTGGCGCCGTTGTAGGTGCCAACCATGCTGTCGCAGTAGTTCTCCAGGCCATCGCCGCAGTCCTGGCAATGCCGGCAGCTGTCGACGATGCAGCCGACGCCGACCAGATCGCCCGCTTTGAAGCCCTGCACCTGGGCGCCCACGTCGACCACGCGGCCGACGATCTCGTGCCCGGGCACGCAGGGGAACAGGGTGCCGGCCCACTCGGCGCGGGCCTGGTGCAGATCCGAGTGGCAGATGCCGCAGTAGGCGATGGCGATCTGGACGTCATCGGCGCCGGGTGCGCGGCGGCTGATATCGATGGCTTCAAGGGGGCGATCGCCCGCGTGGGCGCCGTAGGCTTTGACGGAGAGGGTCATGGCCGGTGCATCCTGGGATGGGGAGTGGTCACCATTCTGACCAGACCCCATTGCCTTGATTAGCCAATGGAACCTTTTAGGGTCTATTAGCGCTCCTAATCAATTCGTCATGCCACACTGGCCCCATGGCCAGACGCAACCTCAACGATCTCCTTGCCTTCGTCACCGTCGCCCGGGAAGGCAGCTTCACCCGCGCGGGGGCCGTGCTGGGGGTCTCCCAGTCGGCGCTGAGCCAGGCCATCAAGGCGCTGGAGGAGCGGCTGCAGATCCGACTGCTGACCCGCACCACGCGCAGCGTCTCGGCCACGCCCGCGGGCGAGCGCCTGCTGGAGGCAATCGGAAATCGCTTTGATGAAATCGAGGCCGAGCTGGATGCGTTGACCGAGCTGCGCGAGAAACCCGCCGGCACCGTGCGCCTCACCTGCGGCGACCACGTGCTGCGGACAGTGCTGCTGCCGCGGCTGCTGCCACTGATGCAGCGCTACCCGGACGTGAACATCGAATTCGACGTGAACTACGGCCTGCGTGACATTGTTGCCGATCGCTTCGATGCCGGGATCCGCCTGGGCGAGAGCATCGACCGCGATATGGTCGCACTGCCGATCGGGCCACCGCTGCGCATGGCCGCGGTGGCGACGCCGGACTACTTCAACCGGCACCCGGCGCCGAAAGTGCCGGCTGACCTGACTGCGCACAACTGCATCAACATGCGCTTCCCCACCACTGGCGGCCTGTACGTCTGGGAATTCGAGCGCCGCGGCCGACAGGTGAATGTGCGGGTGGATGGACAGGCGACCTTCAACAGTTCGCCGCACATCGTGCTGGCAGCGCTGCAAGGCCTCGGCATCGCCTTCCTGCCCGAAGAAGAGTTCGCGCCGCACCTGCAGGAAGGGCGGCTGGTGCGCACGCTGCAGGATTGGTGCCCGCCCTTCTCCGGCTACCACCTGTATTACCCGAGCAGGAAACAGCACTCCCCGGCTTTTGCGCTGGTCATCGAGGCGCTGCGGGTTGCGGCCGATTGACAGACCGGGCCCCGGCAGAACCGGGGCCCCTGTCGCTTACTTTTCCTGCAGGAAGGTCAGCAGGTCCTGGTTGACCTTGTCCTTGTGGGTATCGGTCAAGCCGTGCGGCGCACCCGGGTACACGATCAGCTTCGCACCCTTGATGAGCTTGGCCGACTGGCGGCCGGAGATGTCGATCGGCACGATCTGGTCGTCATCACCGTGGATGACCAGGGTCGGCACGTCGAACTTCTTCAGGTCGGCGCGGAAGTCGGTGGCCGAGAACGCAGCGATGGAGTCGTAGGTGTTCTTGTGGCCACCCTGCATGCCCTGGGCCCACCAGGCGTCGATCAGGCCCTGCGAGACCTTCGCACCCGGGCGGTTGAAGCCGTAGAACGGGCCCGACGGGATGTCCTTGTACAGCTGCGCGCGGTTGTCCATCTGCGCCTTGCGGATGCCGTCGAACACTTCGATCGGCAGGCCGTTGGGGTTGTCGGCGGTCTTCAGCATGAAGGGCGGCACCGAGCTGATCAGCACGGCCTTCTTGACCCGGCCGGTGCCGTGGCGGCCGATGTAGCGCGCCACTTCGCCGCCACCGGTGGAGAAGCCGACCAGGGTCACGTCGTGCAGGTCGAGGGTGTTGATCACCGTGGCCAGGTCGTCGGCGTAGTGATCCATGTCGTTGCCATCCCAGGGCTGGCTGGAACGGCCGTGGCCGCGACGGTCATGCGCGATCACCCGGTAGCCATGGTTGGCCAGGAAGATCATCTGCGATTCCCAGCTGTCCGAGTTCAGCGGCCAGCCGTGGCTGAAGGTGACGACCGGGCCGTCCTTCGGACCCCAGTCCTTGTAGTACAGCTGCACGCCATCGGCGGTGGTGATGTAGCT
This sequence comes from Stenotrophomonas sp. S41, assembly GCF_016624625.1. Classification (NCBI taxonomy): domain Bacteria; kingdom Pseudomonadati; phylum Pseudomonadota; class Gammaproteobacteria; order Lysobacterales; family Lysobacteraceae; genus Stenotrophomonas; species Stenotrophomonas sp. S41. Next base: position 19,260 of record NZ_JACVTV010000002.1, read on the forward strand.
GGCGGTGCGCGCGATGCTGGTGACGGCGGCCGGCGTGGCCGGTTCGGCAGCCTGGGCGGACAGGCCGGCCTGGACCGACAGGGCCAGCGCGGCAGCGGCCAGGGTGCGGGTGATCGTTTTCATGGGGGAGCTCGCTTGGGTGGGTGGTGTGGGACGTACTTTGCGCCGATGCTCGGGCGTTTCGGTGATGTATGGTCCGTAATACTTGATAAAGCGTCTTGCACCGATGTGCGGATCAGCGCCGCGTGCAGGCGGCTGCATCGCAACCACTGGCGGCGATGCGCCCCCTCTCCAGCACCAGGATCCGGTTGGCCGCCCACAGCGCGCACGACATCGCGATGCAGGTGCAGCCGGCAGGCGCCTTCGGCTTTTCCCAGAGCAGTTCAAAGTAGCCTTCGCCGATCCGCCCGCGGATGGTGCCGGCGTCTTCGTGGTGCACCGACCCACTGCAGGTCAGCCCACGGTGCAGGCCCCAGGTCTGCAGTTCGGGCAGTGACTTCGAGCGCAGCGCTTCGTCGACCAGCTGCGTGAGGCCTGTGGATGAGTGGATTGCCAGGGACTGCATCGGAGAATTCCGGAAGGGCTCATGTGCGCAAGGCGTCCATTGGGGCGCCCTGCGGTCTAACGCATTGCTGCAGACAACGGCGTTGTCAGATGTCCTGGTGGTGGTGTGCCAGCGGGGTCACCGGTGCATCGCCGCCGCCCACGAAGTGGCGGACCACGGGAGCACGTTCGCCCTTGTGCAGTGCCCGCAGCGCTTCCTGGATCTGCTTGTCGTCGGCGGTGATGCGTTCGTGCTGGCGCAGGTGTTCCAGCCAGGACGCCGCAACGAAATACTCCAGGTGGATGTCCGGGCTGGCGACATCCTCGACCACACCCCAGACCACCGCACCATCGCGGCGGCGGATGATGCCCAGCTGATGCATGTGCTTGTGGAAGGCCGCGCGGTCTGCATCGTCGATGCGGTACTCGAGGGTGACCAGCACCGGGCCGCGATCATGCGAGACGGCCACCGACAGCTCCGGTGCGGGCCAGTGCCCGGCCGGACGCAGGTTCAGTTCCTCGGTGCCGGCAATGCGCACGCGCCACACCAGCAGGCCACCGACCGCCGCACCGATGGCGGCCACCAGCAGGGCCAGCTCCGGCGAGGTCTGCTGCGCCAGCGCGCCCCAGCTCAGGCCACCGGCGGCCATGCCGGCCGAGAAGATCATGATGTACAGCGCCAGGGCGCGCGCACGCACCCAGGCCGGCACCGACGTCTGCGCTGCGATCTGCAGCGAGGACAGCACGGTGATCCAGGCAAAGCCATTGATCATCATCACCGGCGGCAGCAGGTACCAGCTGCGCAGCAGCGCCAGGCCCACCAGGCTGCCTGCCAGGGCGAGCGTGGCCAGCAGCACCAGCATGTCGCGGTCGAGTTTGGCACGCAGCTTGGGCAGCAGCAGTGCGCCACCGACCGCGCCGATGCCGATGCAGCCCAGCAACATGCCGTACTGCCCTGCCCCGCCGTGCATCTGGCCGCGCACCACTACCGGCAGCAGCGCGTTGGCGGCGGCGGCAAAGAAGAAGAAGCCGACCGACTTGATCAGCACCGCCTGCAGCTTGCCGGCCTTGGTGGCGTAACGGATGCCTGCCTTAAGGCCGGCACCGAAGCCTTCCGGCGGCAGGCTGGACGCGGTCGCGTCGCGCTTCCACGCCCACACCACCGCCAGCATGGCGGCAAAGGTGATGGCGTTGAAGGCAAACGCGTACATGGCACCGAGCTGGGACACGATGACGCCGCCGATGGCCGGGCCGATCGAGCGCGCGATGTTGATGCCGATCGAGTTGAGTGCCACCGCCGACGCCAGCATCGGCTGCGGCACCAGTTCGGACACGATCGCGGCCTGGGCCGGCATCGCCATCGCCGCGCCGCAGCCCATGCAGAACGTCAGCAGTACCAGCAGTTCCGGGCTGAGCATCTGCAGGTGGGTCAGCACGGCCATCACCAGTGCTACCAGCAGCATCCAGCCTTGGGTGAATATCAGGTACCTGCGGCGGTCGACGATGTCGGCAAGCGTGCCGGCGGCCAGCGCCAGCAGCACGATCGGCACCGTGGTGGCTGACTGCACCAGGGCCACCATCAGCGGCGAGCCGGTGCGCTCGGCCATGACCCAGGCCGCAGCCACGTCATTGACCCAGGTGCCGATGTTGCTGGCCAGGATGGCCAACCACAGCGATCGGAACATGCCGATCTTCAGCGGGGACCAGGCACCGGCCTGGGAAGAGTTCTGTGATGCGGCTGCAGTCACCATTGCCATGCTCCAACGATTGAGGCGAACAGCGTGTCCTGGCCGCCGGCCTGCTTCAGTGCAGGACCCGCATCCATCCAGGCCAGCTGCAGCTGCCATTGCCAGTGTTCGCTGGCCTGCCAGCGTGTTTCGGATTTGTATTGATTGCCGATGCGACGGGGGCCGCCTGCCGTACCGGGCAGTGCCACCAGCGGCGCCGGCGTGGTGTAGACCGCGTCAGCGCGACGGTGCTTCCAGGCCAGCTGCACGCCCAGTTCGGTGGTCACCTTTTCATGCAGGCGCAGGGCCAGCGTGGGTTGGATGTCCATCAGGTTGGCCGGCGCCAGCAGGCTGGCTTCGCTGAAGTACGCCGACTTCGGGTACAACGCGTTGAACGTGCCCAGGCGACCATCGTGCAGGTTGCCATCGCCGCTGGCGATATCCGCCTTGACGCCCAGCCGCGGCTGCAGCGGCACGTTCTGCCACTGCCAGCCGGTGTCGGTGGCGACCGTCCAGGCACGGATGTCCAGGTCGGCCGCCGCCGTACGCAGTTCACCGCCCTGGGCGACCAGTTCGGTGTTCCAGTCCAGGGCGCCTGCATGGCCGAACCAGCGCGCACCCACGGTCTGCCGGCGCTCGATGCCGCTGCCGGCGGCGAAGCGGCCTGCCTCCCGGCGGTAGTCGAGCAGGTACAGGTCCCACTGGCCCGGGCCGTGGCCGGGGGCGGTGGTGGCGTAGGCGCCCCACAGATGCGCACCGTGCTCGCCACGGTCATCGAAGGCACCGGGGCGGTTCTCGACCGCGCGCAGCGCCATCAGGTCCAGCTTGCCCAGGCGACCGGCCCAGCCGACGCGTGCACCGTCGAACGCAAGGCGGATGTTCGGCCCGTCTCGCACCGACAGCAGCCGCGAGCTGCCATAGCCGGCTTCCTGACGGCCGAGCTGCACGTGCATGCCGTTGTTTTCCCAGCGCCAATAGGCCTGCTGGATGTCCAGTGCGCCGCGGTCGGTCTTGCCCGGGCCGCCGGCCTTGCCCTCTTCGGCATGGGCGCCCAGCTGCAGCATGGCCTGCCAGTTGTCCTGGCGGTACCGCGCCGATGCGAGGGCGCGCAGCAGTCCATAGCCGTCCTCGCTTTCGCCGATGCCGAACCGGGTCGGGTCGTAGTACATGCCGCGCAGGCGCAGCGAGGCATCCAGCTGCAGCTGGCCATCGCCGACGTCGGTGCAGGCGCCGCCATCACAGGCCAGGGCCAGTGACGGCGTGGCCAGCAGGGCCAGGGGCAGAAGTACCGCACACTGGCGGGCAGCCTTCGCTGGCCGCGTGGCTTCGGAGGGAACGGTGTGGGCCATCGACCGCAGGGGTTCGTGGGGGCAGCACAGCTTGACGGTGCTTCGCGTGGCGGCGTAGCCCTGTTGGATGGCCGCGTTGATTACTCTTTCGGGTTACGTGCGGCGCCAACCAGGTCGATCACGCGCCGGCCAAAGGAGCAGGCATCGAGGGAATACGCGCCCGGCCCAAGCAGCAACAGGCCCAGCGGAAGCAGGACCAGAGCGGTCAACGGCCCGCTCCAGAGCATCACGCCGGTTGCCAGCAGCAAGGCGAACAGGGTGAGCCATCCGGCCGCGACCAGCGCCGAGACCAGCAGCGAGACGGCGGTGTGCCACGGGTCATCGCCGATCGACAGGCACAGCGACGCGGCCAGGCACAGGCGCATCCAGAGCAGCCCGATGCCGGGCGCCCTGTCAGGGAACATCACGTAAAGCCGCTGCAAGATCGCTCCCCCTGAGCCATGAAGCGCATTAGTAGCCGGTGTAATCGGTTTCCGCCTGCCCCGAACGGGGTATATCGCGCCCATGCGCGGCACCGGCAGCTACTGCCAATGCGTTATGGCTGCCCTCTGCAACCGGGTGCTAAGCTCGCCCCGCTCCTGCTGGCTGGCCGCTGTCCGCGCACCGGGAGCCCTCCCCTACCTCGCCGCATCCCCGCAGTATTTCCGCATGATCCTCTGCCGCGCCGTCACCCGCCGCGCCATCCGGGTGCTCATCCTGAGCGCGCTGCTAGCCGTGTGTTCCGTTGCCTGGGCCACGCAGCATCCGCCGGTCCACGTAGGTTTCAGCGGTTACAACCACACCGCGTGGCGGGCCGGCCAGGGCGCACCGGGCGATATCTGGGATATCCAGCAGGACGAAACCGGCAAGCTCTGGCTGGCCACGGGCTCGGGTCTCTACACCTTCGATGGCCAGCGCTTCGAGCGTCAGGAAAGCGTGGCCGGGGCCGACGCGCCCTCGCTGAACATGATCACCCTGTTTGCCGACCGCCCGGGCAGCATGTGGATCGGCTACTACCACGCCGGCATCGGCCACCTCACCGGCGGGCGACACCTGAAAACGTACCAGCGCGCCGAAGGCGTGCCCCCCGGCGTGGTCTCCAGCTTTGCTTATGACGACCAGGGTGTGCTTTGGGCCGCCGTGGAACAGGGCCTTCGCCGCTTCATCAACGGCCGCTGGGAGAAGCTGCCGGCCTCGATGGGCGTGCCCGAGCGACGTGGCCATTGGCTGCTGAATGACTCACGCGGCACCTTCTGGGCACTGGTGGGGCAGCAGGTCTGGTACATCCCCAAGGGCGGCGCGCGATTCATCGCCACCGGCATCGGCGTTGCACAGATGTCCACGCTGGCCGAGAGTCCGTCCGGCGAAATCTGGCTGGCCGACCGCGGCCGCGGCACGATGCCGATTGCCGATGCCCACGGCATGCTGCCGGAGACCGAGCGTGAGGCGCGCCGCCTTCCCGATATCGTTGCCAGCCGCCTCGTCTTCACCTCCGATGGCGTGATGTGGGCGCCGATGCGCGGCATCGAAGGCATCGGTGGCACCGCACGGGTGATCTTCAACGGCAAGACCGCGGTGTCGATGGAAACCTTCAACGTCGCCCAGGGCCTGACCTCGCCGGCTGCGGTGCCGGTGTTCGAGGATCGCGAAGGCAACATCTGGATCGGCACCAATCTCGGCCTCAGCCGCTTCCGCGCGCAGAGCGTCCGCACGCTCACCGAGGGGCCGAATGATCCGTATCGTGTGGTCAGCCGCAATTCCGCGGGCGACCTGCTCGGTTATGGCGAAGATCCCGTGCCTTACGCGCTGCAGCGGCAGACGGTGGGCTTGTCGCGCGCCGGCCTGCAGGCCGCGGCGCTCGGCAATAGCACACCGTTCTGGCAGTTTGAATGGACCAACCTGGTACTGCGGCGCGGGCGCGAACTGCAACGCATCCCGTTCCCGGGTACGGCCGGAGGCCTGCAGCCGCAGGCGCTGTATTTTCCCAATGCGCACGAAGCCTGGGCCTGCGTGCAGGGCACTCTGCTCAGCCACTACGACAATGGTGCGTGGCGCAGCCCGGTAGACCTCCAGCGCAACAGCTGCAGCGCCTTGGCGCCGGATGGTCGCGGCGGCCTCATCGCCGGGTTTGCCGATGGCGCCGTCGCGCTCTACGACGGTACGCGGCTGCAGACCCTGGGCAAGAAGGACGGCTTGGATGTCGGACCGATCACTGCGATCCTGGCGGAGGGTGAGCTGCTGCTGGTCGCTGGTGAAAAGGGTCTGGCCATCCGCCGCGGCGCTTCGGCATTCGGCGCGGTCCGCACCGATATTGCCGGCGTGCTGGAAGGCATCACCGGCATCGTGGTGGATCGGTCACGGCAACTCTGGCTCAACGGCGGCCGCGGCCTGGTGCGGCTGGATCTTTCCACCGCACTGGAAAGCGCGACCCAGGGCATCGTGGTCTCCCCGCGCCTGTTCGATGATGTCGATGGCATGCCGGGCGTTGCGCTGCAGAGCGGGCCGCTGCCCACCGCCCAGCTTGCGCCGGATGGCCTGCTGTGGCTCGGCACCAACCAGGGCCTGGCGTGGCTGGATACCTTGAAGCCCAACCGCAGCCGCTCGGCACCGGTCACCAGCATTGGCAACGTCCACTATGGCGACGAGCAGGCGCCGCTGGCGGACGGTGCGACGATCCCCGCAGGCATCACCCAGCTGCAGATCGATTTCATCGCCCAGTCGCTCGCGCGGCCGGAACGCAACCGTTACCGCTACCGCTTGTCGCGCGTCGATGCGGGCTGGCGCGATGCCGGCAGTGCCACCACCGCCTACTACACCAACCTCGGCCCGGGCACGTATACGTTCGAGGTCATCGCGGCCAGCGAGGATGGCGTCTGGGGCACCGCACCGACCACTGCCAGCTTCACCATCGAACCGCTGCTGACGCAGACATTCTGGTTCCGCAGCCTGGTGGCCATCGCCCTCATCCTGCTGATTGCCGCGGCTGCGCGCATGCGCGCACGCAACATCACCGCGCTGGTGAAGGCGCGCTACGAGGAACGCCTGCATGAGCGCGAGCGCATCGCCCGCGACCTGCACGACACGCTGCTGCAGGGCAGCCAGGGCCTGCTGCTGCGCCTGCATGCCATCAGCGTGATGCCTGCCCTGCCCCCCGGCGCGCAGGAACGGCTGGAGTCGGCCATGCAGGCCGCCGAAGACAGCCTGCGCGAAGGTCGCGACCGGGTCACTGCGCTGCGCCAGGAGGCGGACAATCGCGCCGACCTCGCCACAGCCCTGTCGGAAGTCTTCAGCCAGCACACGCAGCCCGATGACCGCCGGCTGCGCGTGACCGTGGAGGGCGAACCCACGCGCATCCGCACCGAGGCGCTGGAAGAGATCTACCTGATCGGTCGCGAGGCGATCCGCAACGCCATCGAACACGCGCACGCGTCTGCGATCGAGGTCGAGATTGCCTACGGCACCACTTTCCGCCTGCATGTGCGTGACGATGGCCAGGGCATGGAGCCGGACCGGGTACGCGAAGGCCATTGGGGACTGCAGGGCATGCGTGAACGTGCCCTGCGCCTGGGCGCTGCGCTGAAGATCTGGTCGCGGCCGGGGCTGGGCACCGAAGTCGCGCTGTCCATTCCCACGCACCGCTTGAACCAGACCCGCGCGGCGACGCCGTGGTCACGCCTGCTGAAACGGCTGAGGAGCTGACATGAACACCCCGATCCGCATCCTGGTGGTGGACGATCACCCCCTGCTGCGCGAGGGCCTGCTGGCCCTGCTGCAGAGCAGCCCCGACATGGAACTGGTGGCCGAGGCCGGTGATGGCGTGCAGGCCGTCAGCGCGTACCTGGAGCACCGCCCGGACGTGGTGCTGATGGACCTGCAGATGCCGCGCATGGATGGCATCGAGGCGATCGCCCGCATCCGCGCCACCTCGCCGGAGGCCCGCATCATCGTGCTGACCACCTACAGCGGCGATGCCAAGGCGGTGAAGGCACTGCACGCCGGTGCAAGCGCCTACCTGCTGAAGGACATGCTGCGCCACGAACTGCTGTCGACCATCCGCCTGGTGCACTCGGGAAAGCGCGTGCCGCTGCCGGCCGAGGTGGCCACCAATATCGCCGCGCATATCACCCACGACGCGCTGTCACCGCGGGAAATCGAGATCCTGGTGCTGGTGGCTGCCGGCAGTTCCAACAAGCGGATTGGCGATCAGCTGGGCATTTCCGAGCAGACGGTGAAGGCCCACATGAAGAACGCCATGAGCAAGCTGGGCGCGCGCGATCGGACCCATGCCGTGACGTTGTCGCTGCAGCGCGGGATCCTCAGCCTGGGTGAGGACAGCGTGGATCAGGGCTGAGCGGCGGATGGCAGCGAGCGCCTCGTCAATCCGAATACCAGTAACGATTGAACCGTCTGGTCTTCCGGTCGTACACGAAGTAAGAGGCAGCACTGCCGAACCTGAAATAGTCCAGCACCTGGGCGCGGCTGCACACCTTGGCCTTGACCTCGGGCCCATCGTTCAACGCGAAGTAGTCGTAGCATCCTGCGGGCTCGACCAGCAATCCCATCACGTCGTATCCCAGTGCGTCGTCGACCACGGCCAGCACGTGGCACTCGCGGGACGCCTTCGGGTGCTTCGATGCAAGGCAGATACGCAGCCCTGAGCGATGGCCGACAGGATCGGTGACAAGCATGGCTTCGTCCATGAGGCCGTCGCCATTCATGTCGAGCGTTGCGCTGGCAAAGGCGGTAGGTAGATCGTTGCGCCATGCGTCCTGCCTGAGGTGGTCAAGGTCGGCTGGCATCCAGGCGTCGGCGCGGGTTGCGGGCGGGCCCGCCGCAGCGGATCCCGCAAGGAGGATGGCGGAAAGAAGCACGATGCGCGTTCTGGACATTGCCTTTCCATTCCCTGGACGGTTGTGCGGATTCTGCGCCGTTTTCCGTCGGTCTATGGGGTAGGAAAACTACCCATTCGAGAGTAGGAAAACTCTGATCTACGTCGTTCCGGCGAAGCGGGGGGTGCGATCCCTTTATAGTTCCACCCCTCAGAGCGAACTGCCGGCACACCATGCCCTACATCGGAATCGGACTCCACTTCATCGCGGCCATCTACTTTGCCGTGCATGCCATCCGCTCAGGCCAGAGCCTGTACTGGCTCCTGCTGCTGTTCTCGTTCCCGTTGCTGGGCAGCCTGGTCTATTTCGTGGCGATCTATCTGCCGGAAATCCGCCATTCGCGCGGCGCCCGCCAGGTGGTTCATTCGGCGAAGCAGTTCATCGACCCGGGGAAGGGCCTGCGCAATGCGAGGGCGGAACTTGACCGCACGCCGACCGTGCAGAACCGCGTGCGCCTTGGCATGGAACTGCTGGGGTCCGGCCAGCCCGATGAAGCCAGGACGCTGCTGGAGCAGGCCGCCAGTTCCCCGCTGGGCGATGACCCCTACATCCTGACCGGCCTGGCACGTGCTCGCCTTGAATCCGGGAACGCCGCGCTGGCCGTGGAGACGCTGGAAGGTCTGTTCGCCCGACACCCGGATGTCCGCCGCAAGCCCGAGCAGACCCTGCTGTACGCGCAGGCCCTGGCTGACAGCAACGCCCCGGCCGCCCGGGCGGCCTTCGAACGTGCCGTGGAATGCGGCAATGATGCTGCGGCGCGCTGCCTGTACGCCGAGTGGCTGCTGGCCCAGCCGGATGCGGCGGACCGCGAGAAGAGCCGGAGTCTGTTTGCCAGCATCCTGGACGATGCCCGCCATTGGTCGCGCCATGCGCGCAGCCACAATGCGCCGTGGCTGGAGCGCACCAAGGCGAGGATGAAGGAGCTGGAACGGGCGCGATGAGTGCCCTTACCTGCGGCCCCGATAGGGCTCGCACCCTACCCCGTCATTGTCGCGGTCCAGATGGGGGCCGTAGCCTGGGTCACCACGGCGCACGGGCGCTGCGCCTGCGGCACGGGCTTCGGCGCAGTTGGCGAAGGGGCGTGATCTGCCTGCGGGGCTCGGCGTGAGATTGTTGCGCGCTGGTTGAACGTTCCGCGGCGCGGCAACCGGTGCGCCGCGATGGCAGTGGTAGTCGCCGGTCTTGCGATTGGTGTGGCAGCCGTTCTTATCGAGACCGCCGCCGTGGGCGACGGATGTCATTGGCACGACCAACGCGACGAATGCGAATGACAGTCGCGCGATGAGTGCGCGGGTACGGATATCCATGCCTTCCCCCTGTCAGGCGTGTTTTCCTGGTGGGGAGGCTAGCATGGAGGTGTCGTATCGGTGGCTCTGGTCGAGCAAGCTCGACCGCTACCAAAACCATGCGCCAGTGCGGAAGCATGCGGCCGCCGCACTGGCGATGGTCCCCCAGCCTTTCGTCTCGCAAAAGCCAGTCGAGCATGGCTCGACTCTACAAATTGGCGTCAGCGCTGGTTGTCCTTGAGGAACAGCCAGGTGATCAGCGTGGCATCCGGCCCCTGCGGGTCGGTGAACGGCAGGCCGGACTGGCTGCCGCTCCAGGCATGGCCCATGCCCTGCACCACGTAGTGCTGGGCGAGGATCCTGCCGTTGTAGGCGTAGGTATCCACCGTGTACGCGCGGCCGCCCGGCACCTGGCCGTGGTACGTGCTGGTCGGCACGTGCTTCACCGAGTCGTTGTCCACGCCATCGTCGGCCAGGTCATTGGTCTGCAGGAACTGGCGCACCGCCTGCTGCCCGTTGATCGGGTTGACCGTGGAATCGGCCGTGCCATGGAACACCAGCACCGGCAGCGGTCGCGGCTTCGGCGAGCCCGAGCACTGCCAGGCCAGCCGCCCGTTGCTGTCCGGCGAGTAGATGCTGCCGGCCAGCAGCGCATACGCACTGCCGGAAATGGTGGTGGCGCCCTTGTACATGCCACCGGAATGGATGGCACCGGCCGCGAACACATCCGAGTAGCAGGCCAGCATGATCGAGGTCATCGCCCCGCCGGCGGAAATGCCGGTCACGTACACCCGGTGCGGATCGACCGCGTAGCCGGCTTTCACTTCATCCACGATGCCGGCCAGGATCGATGCCTCACCACTGCCCCGCGCCTGGTTGACCGGCAGCTGCCAGTTCCAGCAGCGCGTGGGGTTGGCGGTGACGTTCTGCCGCGGGTAGACCACGATGAAGCCTTCGGTGTCGGCCACGTCGTTGAAGCCGGAGGCTTCGCCCATCAGGTTCGGGCCGGTCACGCAGCCGTGCAGCACCAGCAGCACCGGCAGCGGCTGGCTGGGTTGGTAGTTGGCGGGCACCCACACCTGGTACTCGCGGGCGCCATAGGCGTTGCCATACAGGCCGAAGTCCCAATGCCCCGGCGTATCCGCTGCGAACGCGGTGGCGCTCAGCGCCAGCCACGTGCACAGTCCCACCAATGCTGCCCTGATCGATTCGATTCCAGAGTTCATGCCCAGATCCTCATGCGTGAGTCGTGGATGAAGTGGTAGCTGGAAGCGGCGCCGTACGGCACCGTCGTGTGGGGATGGGGCCAGTATCCGCATCTGCGCGGCCGTGCCGACTGGACCTAGGTCCACTCGCGGCGGGGGCAAGGGCGCGGCTAGCCTAGGGTCATGGGTGGCAATGGGCCACCTGCAATGGACATGCCCTCTGGGGGGGAATGAATGAAACGGAATTGCTTGAGCCTGATGATCGGCGTGCTGCTGGCCTCCGGGCCGGTGCTGGCACAGGACGCGCCGCAGCCCGCATCGACGGCCGGCAAGGCCGCCGCGGCCACCAACCTGGACAGCATCGTGGTGACCGCGCGCAAGCGCGAGGAAACCCTGCAGGAAGTACCGGTGGCGGTCACCGCGTTCACCTCCGAGGCGCTGGACAAGTTGAACGTACAGGACATCAGCGCGCTCGGCCCGCAGGTGCCCAACATGACCATCTATGCGGCGCGTGGTGCCAGCAGCACGGTCACCGCCTACATCCGCGGCGTCGGCCAGTCTGATCCCACCTGGGGCTCCGACCCGGGCGTGGGCATCTACCTCGATGACGTCTACATCGCGCGGCCGCAGGGTGCGCTGCTGGACGTGTTCGATGTCTCGCGCATCGAGGTGCTGCGTGGCCCGCAAGGCACGCTGTACGGCAAGAACACCATCGGCGGCGCCATCAAGTACATCTCGCGCGGCCTGCCCACCGAAACCGAGGGTTTCGCCCAGATCACCGTGGGCAACTACAGCCAGCTCGATGCCAAGGCGGCCATCGGCGGCCCGATCGGTGGCGCCGACAGTGGCCTGCGCGCCCGCGTGGCAGTGGCCAGCCTCAACAATGATGGCTTCGGTGAGAACACCTTCAACGGCCAACCGGTCAGCGACAAGCAGATCAGCGCGGCGCGCTTCAACCTGGCCGCCTATGCCGGCGACGACTTCGACGTGCAGTTCGCACTGGACTGGACCGACGACAAATCCGGCATGCGCGGCTCGAAGATGCTGGCGCCGAACCCGTTCCTGCCCGGCTACCCGCCGATGGACAGCCGCTACGACATCCGTTCGGGCATGCGCAACCTCAACAACGTGGAGAGCAAGGGCGCCTCGGCCACGGTGAACTGGCGGCCGAACGAAGACGTTGCAGTGAAGTACGTGATCGCCAAGCGCGAATCGGACAGCCAGGGCAACGTCGACTTCGACACCACGCCGGTGAAGCTGGCCGACGTCAGCGGTACCTACGACGACAACCAGGTCAGCAACGAGCTGCAGCTGAACTACGATGCCGGCGGCCGCGTGCGCGGCGTGGTGGGCCTGTACCAGTTCAAGGGCGAGGCCGGTGGCCAGATCCAGAACAACTACTTCAGCGTGCAGTTCGCCGACAACCAGGGCAAGGTGCTGACCGACAGCATCGCGCTGTATGCCGACTGGACCTTCGACCTCACCAACAAGCTGAAGCTGGACGTGGGCGCGCGCTACACCGACGAGGACAAGCGCGCGATCGTGCTCAACCGCCTGTATGCCGACCCCGGTTTCACCCGGCCGGTGGCGGTGACCGCGGACTTCGACAAGAAGACCAACTTCAGCAACGTCTCGCCCAAGGTGTCTCTGGACTATCAGATCACCCCGGACGTGATGGTCTACGGCCTCGCCACCCGTGGCTTCAAGTCGGGCGGCTACAACATCCGCGCCAATGCCGTGGCGGTGCCGCGCTCGGCTGAGCCCTTCGATGACGAGACTGTCGACAGCTTCGAGATCGGCAGCAAGATGGGCTTCTTCGACCAGCGCCTGTTCCTCAATCTGTCGGCATTCCACAACAAGTACAAGGACATCCAGTTGTCGGTGTTCACCGGCATCGACACCAATGGCGATGGTATCGACGATTCCTTCTTCGGCGACTTCACCAACGCCGGCAAGGGCACGGTCAATGGCCTGGAGATCGAGTACCAGTACCTGCCAACGAAGCACTGGCTGATCTCGGGCAACCTCGCCTGGCTGGACGCCAAGTACGACGAGTACATGGACCGCGGCATCAACGTGGCCAAGCAGATGAAGTTCACCAATGCGCCGGAGTACTCGGGTGCGGTGAACCTGGAGTACCGCACCGACCTGGCCAACGGCGGCAACCTGTCCGCGCGGGTGAGCTACAGCTACCAGAGCGAAGTGTGGCCGACCACCGACCTTAGCCCGGTGATCCGCCAGGGCGGCTACGGCCTGGTGAATGCCGGCGTGGTCTGGCGCGTGGACGATGCCTGGACGCTGTCCCTGCAGGGCACCAACCTGGCCGACAAGGAATACCGCACCACCGGCTACAACATCCCCGCGGTGGGCACGCTGATCGGTTTCTACGGTGCGCCGCGCCAGTATAGTCTCAGCGCCCGTTACGATTTCTAGGAAGCTTCTGCATGACGCAGTCTTACGACGATCTGTACTGGAACAGTGATGATGGCCTGCGCCTGCACGCGCGCGACCATGCACCGGTCGCGGGGCAGTCGCCCCGCGGCGTGGTGGTGTGCATTCCGGGGCTGACCCGCAATGCGGCCGATTTCGATGCGCTCGCGCAGACCCTGACCGACGAGGGCTGGCGGGTGATCGCCGTCGACCTGCGCGGACGCGCCGGCTCGGAGCGCGCGCACGACCCGACCAGCTACAACGCACGCACCTACGCCGATGACATGGTGGCGCTGCTGCGCTCGCAGGGCATCCCCAAGGCGGTGTTCGTGGGTACGTCACTGGGCGTGCTGGTCACCCTCACCGTGGCCTCGCGTGCACCGGACCTGGTCGCAGCGGCAGTACTGAACGATGCCGGCCCACGGGTGCCGCGCGAAGCACTGGCGCGCATCGGCAAGTACGCCGGCAAGCCGGTGCCGCCGATGGACCTGCAGCAGGCCGCGGCCTACATGGGCACGATCGGCAAGGCCGCATTCCCGCGCTATACCCCGGACGACTGGCGGGCGATGGCGCTGCGCACCTTCCGCCACCGCAGCGATGGGCTGATGGAGCTGGACTACGATCCGGCCATCATCCGCACCACGCGGCCGTGGGTGCTGTGGCTGCTGCGCCCGGTGCTGTGGCGCGCGGTGCGCAAGCTGACCGCACGGGCCCCCGTGCTGGTGGTGCGTGGCGCGCTGTCGGACATCCTGCCGGCCGACGTGGCGCGGCAGATGGCGGCCACCTCGCCCAGCGCCAGCCTGGTGGAAGTGCCGGATGTCGGCCACGCGCCGATGCTGTCCGAGCCCGAAGCCCGCGGCGCGATCCTGGGCCTGCTGGCGGGCGTGCGGTGACGACGGCTGCCGCAAGCGAAGCGCTGCCGGCCGCCCTGCGCCCTCTCCAGCACTGGGCGGCCGGCGAGCGGCTGGGTACGCCGACGCGTATCTCGCAGGCGCGCATCGATGCCTTCGCCGAGGCCACCGGTGATCACAACTGGATCCATGTCGATCCGGCCCGCGCACAGGCGCAGCTGCCGGGTGGGAAGACCATCGCCCACGGGTTCCTGCTGCTGTCGATGACCGTGGACGAGGATGTGGCCGCGCTGACCGGTTTTGCGGGCATTGCGCATGTACTGAACTATGGTTTGAACAAGGTGCGCTTCCTGGCGCCGGTGCCCAGTGGCACGCAGGTGCGGGTGCGCTCGCAGCTGGTTTCGCTGGAGCCTCGCGGGCCTGGCCAGTGGCTGCTGACCCAACGCAAGGCCGTGGAGTGCCTGCCCGACGGCGAGGTGGCACTGGTAGCCGAGCAGCTGGCGCTGGTGGTGCTGGCGGCCTGACCGCGCGCCGCCTCGCTGCACGCAGGCGGCGGTTCTCTCTACACTGGAGCGATGTTGACGCCTTCCATCGTCCTGTTCGCCTGTATTGCGTGGACCGTTCTGCTGTTTGGCGTGGCCCTGTGGGGCGAGCGCCAGGGGCACCGGCTCGCGCGCGTGTGGCCGGCCATCTATGCGCTGTCACTGGCCGTGCACTGCACCGCCTGGACCTACTACGGTGCGGCGTCGCAGGGCGTGCAATGGGGCTTCCCGATTCCGCCGACGCTGGTGGGCATGGCGCTGATCTTTGCCTTCGGCCTGCCCTTCCTGGCCCGTCTCGGCCGCCTTGCCAAGCAGCACAACAGTGCCACCATTGCCGATCTGGTGGTGGCACGGCTGCGCGCCGACCAGGGCCTGGGCGTGACCATCACTGTGGTCGCTCTGTTCGGCATCATTCCGTACATCGCGCTGCAGTTGAAGGCGGTCAGCCAAGGGCTGGGCGCACTGCTGGGTGACCGCTTCACGCCGGCCGGCTGGCAGCTGGACATGTCGTTCTGGTTCGCGCTGACAATGGCGGCGTTCACCCTGCTGTTCGGCGCACGCAAGGCCTCGGCCACCGAACACAACCGCGGCATCGTGGTGGCGCTCGGGCTGGAATCGGTGTTGAAGCTGGTCGCCCTGCTGGCCATCGGCCTGTACGCGGGGCTGTCGGTGCAGCAGGCCGGTGGCCCGCTGCTGGAGAAGATGGCCACGCTGCCGCCGCCGGCGGTGGTGCCTGATTATCTGACCATGGTCGCGCTGGGTGCGATCTCCGCCTTCACCCTGCCCCACCAGTTCCATGTGGGCGTGGTCGAGCTGCGCCAGCCGTCGGACCTGAAGACGGCGCGCTGGCTGTTCCCGATGTACCTGCTGCTGATCGGCCTGCCGTCGGTGCCGATGGCCCTGTACGGCGCCTCACAGTTGCCGGCGTTGGTATCGCCGGACCTGTACGTCCTTGCCCTGCCGCTGGCCGGCGGCCACCACCTGCTGGCCCTGGTGGCCTACCTGGGCAGCTTGAGCGCGGCCACTGGCATGATGATCCTGTCCGGCCTGACGCTGTCGATCATGCTGGGCAACCACGGCGTGGGCGCGCGCCTGCTGGGCGGTATCGACGGCGGGCTCGCGGCAGGCGATCTGCGCCCGCGCGTGCTGGCGTTCCGTCGCGCCGGCATTCTTGCGGTGTTCCTGATGGCCTGGCTGTACAGCCGGGCGATGAGCGATACCGAAGCGCTCAGTGACTTCGGCCTGATGTCGTTCACCGCGCTCTCGCAGCTGGCACCGGCGGTGCTGCTGGCGGTGTACCGGCCGCGCACGCCGTCACCGGCGATCATTGCCGGCATCGTGGTCGGCTCGCTGGTGTGGCTGTGGCTGGTGCTGCTGCCGATGATCGTGCCTGCCGTGCCACACGGGGCGAGCACCGATGGGGTGCACTGGCTGGCCCTCCTGTCGATGCGGCTGCAGCCGGGGCATATCGCCATCAGCATGGGCGCCAGCCTCGCTGCCAACCTGCTGGCGGTGGTGCTTGTGGCACGCGCGGTGCGTCCGTCGCTGCCGCGGCAGCGCGATGCGGTGGCAGCAGTGTCGCTGCGCAAGACCGCCGGCCGCTTCCTTGGCCCGGAGCGGGCCCGGCAGCTGATGGATGGCCACGCCGGGCAGGTGCTGGATGACGAGCGGGTCACCGCCATCGAGCGCGAGCTGACCGCTGTGGTCGGTGCCGGCATGGCACGGCTGCTGGTGGAGGCGGCACGCGATGGCGGTGCGGCTCCGCTGGACGCGGTCACCCGCGCGGTGGGCGAAGCGACCCAGGTGCTGCGTTTCAATCAGCGCCTGCTGGAAGCAGCATTGGAGAATATGAGCCAGGGCATCAGCGTGGTCGATGCGCAGCTGCAGCTGGTGGCCTGGAACAGCCGTTATGCGGCGCTGTTCAAGTTCCCGCCGGAACTGCTGCAGGTCGGCCAGCCGGTCGCCAACCTCACCGCATGGGCGCTGGGCCAGCTGCGAATCGGCCATGTTCCCGGCGACAGCCCGGAGAAGGCCCTGCAGCGCCGCGTGGTGCACATGCGCCGGGGCACCCCGCACCTGTCCGAACGGATCTTCCCGGACAACACCATCGTCGAGATCCGCGGCAACCCGATGCCGGGCGGTGGCTACGTGGCCACCTTCACCGATGTCACCGCCTTCCGCCGTGCCGAGGATGCGCTGAAACGCAGCAACGAAACCCTCGAGCGCCGCGTGCAGGACCGCACTGCGCGGCTGGAACAGGCGGTGCATGAGGCCGAACGGGCCAACGTGGCCAAGACCCGCTTCCTCACCGCGGTGGGCCACGATCTGATCCAGCCGCTGCATGCGGCCCAGCTGCTGACCGATGCGATGTCGCAGCACATCGAATCGGAGTTCCTGGACAGTTTCCTGCGGCAGATCCGTGGCGCGCTGGATTCCACTGACGACCTGCTCTCCGGCCTGCTGGACATTTCGCGGCTGGAAGCCGGCGGCCTGGTTGCCGATCCTCGCCCGTTCGCGCTGTCCAGCGTGCTCGATCCGCTGGCGCAGGAGTTTGCGGTGCTGGCCGCCGCGCGTGGGCTGCACTTCGGCTATGTCGGCACCCGCGTCTGGGTCCACAGCGATCCGCTGCTGCTGCGCCGCGTGCTGCAGAACTTCCTGGCCAATGCCATCCGCTACACGCGCAGCGGCGGCGTGCTGCTCGGTGTACGCCGCCATGGCGATCGGCTGTCGATCGGCGTGCATGACAGTGGTCCCGGCATCGCACCGGAGCAGCAGGCGGTGGTGTTCGAGGAGTTCCACCGGGTCGACCGCAGCAACGGGCAGGGCCTGGGATTGGGCCTGACCATCGCCCACCGCATTGCAGCGCTGCTGCATGCACCGCTGCAGCTGCGCAGCGTGCCCGGCCGTGGGTCGGCCTTCTCGATCAGCGTTTCGCGGGCAACGCCGCCGGAGGTGCCGCGCAGCACGCCGGTGAGCGGCGGCAGCAGCACCATCAAGGGCCTGCGCGTGCTGGTGGTCGACAACGATGCCGAAGCACTGGAGGCCATGCGGCAGATGCTGCTGGCCTGGGGCTGCGATGTCGTTGCGGTGGCCGATGCCGCTGCGGTGCAGGATTCGGCCGGGGACGCGGCGCTGTGGCTGTTCGACTACCACCTCGATGACGGCGACACCGGTGTGGCGCTCTGGCAGCGCCTGGTCGCGATGCATGGGCCGCAGCCGACGGTTATCCTCAGCGCCGATACCGGCAGCGACACGCGCGAGGCGGTTCGCGGCGCCGGGCTCTCGCTGTTGAACAAGCCGTTCAAGCCGCTGGCGCTGCGCTGGGCGATCAACCACCTGCTGGCGGCGCCGAACACCCTGCCCGCCTGATCGCTCAGGCGTCCTGCGCGTCTTCGATATGCCGGGAAGGGTCGCTCAGGCCCATTTCATGCAGCACACGAATGGCCTGGGCACGATTGCGCACGCCCAGCCGCTCCATGATGCGGGTCATGTGCGCCTTGACCGTGCGCAGCTGCACGCCAAGGCGGTCGGCGATCTGCTTGTTGAGGAGGCCCTCGGCCACCAGCCCCAGTACCTTGTACTGGTGCGCGGACAGGCTGGCCAGGCGCGCGGCCAGGTCGGCATCCTTGCTGAAGGGCGCCACGCGTGCGACCGGCTCACGCAGGATCGCGGGAATCCAGCGCTCCCCCTCCAGCACCGACTGCAGGGCCAGCTGCAGTTCGCTCAGCCCTGAGCTCTTGGGCAGGTAGCCGGCGGCCCCCAGATCGATCGCGCGGCGGATGACCTGCGGTTCCTCGTTGGCCGAGACGATGATGATCGCAAGCCCCGGCTGCAGGGCGCGGATCGTGGCCAGCCCGGCCAGGCCGTGGTTGCCCGGCATGTGCAGGTCCAGCAGCATCAGGTCGATCGACTGGCGTTCCAGGGTCTCCAGCACGCTGTTCAGCGAATCGGCTTCGCTGATCTGCAGATCCGAGACGGCTTCTTCGGCCGCGCGGTGCAGCGCAGCGCGGAACAGGGGATGGTCGTCGGCGATAAGCAGGGTTGGCATGTTCAAGCGAGATTAGCAAAACATCCGCGGCCGGGCACGGGTACCTAGGTACGCTGGTGCGCGTCTACCGGGTTGCTAACGTGGCCGCATGAAAAACGGCCGCTGATGCGCCACCCACAAGGACCGTCCATGTCATCGACCCCCGCCGCACACCCGTCCGCCATCGAGGCCCACGCCTACCCGCTGCTGATCAAGCAGCTGCTGCTCACGCCACTGGCGGTAAACCCCGGGCAGGAAATCGTCTACGGCGACAACGTGCGCTTCGACTACCGCACCCTGCAGGCGCGCATCGGCCAGTTGGCCGGCCTGCTCACCTCGCTGGGGGTGAAGCCCGGCGACACCGTGGCGGTGATGGACTGGGACAGCAACCGCTACCTGGAGAGCTACTTCGCGGTGCCGATGATCGGCGCTGTGCTGATGATGGTGAACATCCGCCTGGCGCCGGAGCAGATTGCCTACACACTCAACCACAGCGGTGCGCGGGTGATCCTCGCCAACCGCGAGTTCCTGCCGATGCTGGCCGCCATCGAGGAGCACCTGCCCGACCTGCGCACCCGCATCCTGCTCGACGATGCCGAGGGCGAACTGCCCGCCGGTTTCGTGACCGAGTACGAGGCCGGCCTGCGCGCGGCCACGCCCGTCACGGCGTTCCCGGATTTCGACGAGAACACCCGCGCGACCGTGTTCTACACCACCGGCACCACCGGCCTGCCGAAAGGCGTGTATTTCAGCCACCGGCAGCTGGTGCTGCATTCGCTGGCGGCAATGGCGGCGCTGGGCAGCGCGGCCAGCCAGGGGCGCATGCATCGCGGCGACGTGTACATGCCGATCACCCCGATGTTCCATGTGCATGCGTGGGGCGTGCCTTACGTGGCGACCCTGATGGGCATCAAGCAGGTCTATCCGGGCCGCTACCTGCCCGGCAACCTGCTGGCCCTGATCGACCGCGAGAAGGTGACGTTCTCCCACTGCGTGCCTACCATCCTGCACATGCTGCTGGAACACCCCAGCGCGGCACAGATCGACCTGAGCCAGTGGAAGGTGATCATCGGCGGCGCGGCCCTGCCACGGGCACTGGCGCAGCGTGCGCTGGCGCTGGGCGTCGACATCTTCGGGGGGTATGGCATGTCCGAGACCTGCCCGCTGTTGACGCTGGCGCAGATCGATGTGGACGCGCTGGACGATGCGGAGGAGGAACTCTCGCTGCGGACCAAGGCGGGCATTCCGGTGCCGCTGGTGGACCTGCGCATCGTCGATCCAGAGATGCAGGACGTGGCCCACGACGGCGTCGCCACGGGTGAGGTGGTGGTGCGCGCGCCCTGGTTGACCCAGGGCTACCTGCACAACCCTGATGCATCGGCCGCGCTGTGGGCCGGTGGTTACCTGCACACCGGGGATATCGGCAACATCGATGCCGGTGGCTACCTGCGGGTGACCGACCGCATCAAGGATGTGATCAAGACCGGTGGCGAATGGATCTCTTCGCTGGCACTGGAGGACATCATCGCCCTGCACCCGGCGGTGAACGAGGTGGCGGTGATCGGTATCGCCGACACGAAATGGGGCGAGCGTCCCCTGCCCCTGGTGGTGCGGCATGCGGGACGCGAGGTGAGCGAAGCCGAGATCATCGAGCTGATCGCCGCGCGCAGCCGTGCGGGTGATCTTTCCCGCTATGCGATTCCCGAACGGGTTGCGTTCGTGGAGTCGCTGGAACGAACCAGCGTGGGCAAGATCAACAAGAAGAAGCTGCGCGGGCTGCATGACCCAAGCACCGTCTGACGCCAACCAAACCGCGTGGACCGGCCGGTTCATCCACGCATGGCGTGGATCTACCAAGGCGGAACTCCCTCAGTAGATCCACGCCGTGCGTGGATGCGTTCCGTGCAACGGGGTCGGAGCCCTTTCCTGCGGAAAGGGATCCGACCCCTGCCCTGCTTACAGGAAGTCGTAGCTCAGGGTGAAGCGCACGTTGCGGCCCGGCTGCGACCAGCGGCCGATGCCATCAGGGCTGGTTGCACCCTGGAAGATCGCGGTACCTGCACCCGCCGTACGCACGCGGTTCCACAGGTAATACTCCTTGTTGAACACGTTGTAGACGCCGGCCGTCAGGTTGATCTTCGGGGTGATGGCGTAGCTGCCGAACACATCCAGCAGCGTGTACTCGCGTGCCTTGTAGGCGTAGACCGGCACCACTTCAACGCCGTAGCTGCCGTTGGTGATGCTCTTGCCGTAGTCCGACGGGTCCTTGCGCTGCTGGTGGGTGATGTTGGCGGTGACGCTCCAGCGGCGCGACGGCGCGTTGTAGGTCAGGCCGCCCACGGCCTTGGCCGGGATGATGCTGGCCAGCGGCTCACCGTCGTTGTCGGTGCCTTCGTTGTACGAGTAGGCCACGCGGGCCAGCCAGTCGTCGGCCAGCAGCCACATGCCCTCGGCTTCCACGCCCTTCACTTCCACGTCGCCGCGGTTGATCGGCATGGTGTAGGTGTAGCCGTTGCTGACCACGCCGCGGCTGTTGCGGTACTGGATGCCTTCGTCGGCCAGGTACTGGGCGGTGTCGATGAAGTTGCTGTACTTGTCACGGAACACCGACACGCCCACGCGCAGGCGATCGCTCTGGAAGCGCCAGCCCATTTCCAGGTTCAGGCTGCGCTCGGCGTCCAGGTCCGGGTTGCTCCTGCCATCGGGCAACGACACGGTGGCGCCGTCGGACACGCGGGTGTAGTCGGTGCTGGATGCGCTGCCGTACATGTCATTCACGCCCGGCGCGCGGAAGCCGCGGCCGCCCTGCACCCACAGCGACTGGGTATCGGTGAACTTGAACTCGGCGCCCAGGTTCCAGGTCGGCGAAGAGAACTTGGAGACGCCGACGCTGCCTGCGTCGTCCTCGTAGCCCGACTGGCCATTGCCACCGGCCGAGGTCTCCGGGGTGTACTTGTAGCTGTCGTAGCGCAGGCCGCCGGTCAGGCTGAGGCGGTCGTCGAGCAGGCGCACGCGGTCACGCACGTAGGCGGTCAGGTCGGTCTCGCGGGTGTCCGGCCACAGCGACGGATCGGTATCGCGGGTGAACAGGCTGCCATCGTTGCCCCAGCGCGAGTCCACGGAGTTCCAGTGGATTTTCGCCTGCTGCCAGGCGGCACCGTAGACGATGTCATGGCGCAGGCCGGCGGCTTCAAGGCTCTTGTCGAAGTCCAGGGCGACGCGGTTGCGCTTCTGCGTGTCCCAGCGGTTTTCCTGGCGCGAGCACGGATCGGTGGTCGAACAGCGGGTGCCATAGGTGGCCGCGGTGCCGTTGGCCACCAGCACGTTGGTCTGGCCCTGGATGTAGTTCTTCTGGTAGTCGGCGGTGGCTTCCATGCTGTCGAACAGCGCGTTGTCCGCGCGCCAGGTGTACTTCAGGCCGTAGCGGTCGCGATCGCTGCGGTCTTCGGCGCTGCGGAAGAAGTACGAGCCGG
Organism: Stenotrophomonas sp. S41; assembly: GCF_016624625.1. Taxonomy (NCBI): domain Bacteria; kingdom Pseudomonadati; phylum Pseudomonadota; class Gammaproteobacteria; order Lysobacterales; family Lysobacteraceae; genus Stenotrophomonas; species Stenotrophomonas sp. S41. Next base: position 41,561 of record NZ_JACVTV010000002.1, read on the forward strand.
TGCCGTCGCTGCGGGTCCAGTTGTCGACATCGTTGGTGGAGCGCGCGCGCTCATACACCACGCCCAGGGTCTGGGTGTCGGTGGCCAGGAAGTTGACCTTGAACAGCAGGTTGTCGCTCTCGCGGTCGACCGGATCAGGCGTGCGGCGGCCCGGGCCAAGGCGGTCGATGGTGGTGTCGTACCAGGATTCGGTCTCGTGGCCATCGCGCTTGGTGTAGACCAGCAGCGATTCGAACCTGCCGGTGCGGTTGGCCAGGGTCAGCGAACCCATGTTCTCGTCGCTGGAACCGGTGTAGCCGTACTTCACCGAACCGAAGCTGTCGTTGCCGCTGGCCTTGAGGAAATCGGCCGGGTCCTTGGTGGTGAACATCACCGCGCCGCTGAGCGCACCACTGCCGGCAGTGATCGCGTCGGCACCCTTGATGATCTCCACCGTCTTCACCGCTTCCAGATCGACGCTGCCGCGGCCGGAACGGAAGAATTCATAGGGCTGGTAGGTGCCCGGGTCCATGCTCTGCGGGAAGCTCAGGCCGTCCAGGGTGATGGACACGCGGTCGGCTTCCATGCCGCGGATGTTGAAGCCATTGAAACCGGCGCGACCGAGATCGACCATTTCCACGCCGGGCACGTACCGGATGGCGTCCTCCATGCTCTGCGCGCCCTGCTGCTGCAGGTTCTTGGCCGACAGCGTGGTGACGTTCTGGTTGTCGGACTTCTTGCGCGTCTCGGTCACCTGGATGGTGTCGAGGGTGCTGTCGGCTTCAAGCGCGGCCGCACGGGCGAGGGCCGGCACGGCGAGGCTGGTGGCGACGGCCAGGGCCAGCAGTGAGGGTTGCAGTTTCATCGGGAACTCCGCAGTTGTGGAAGGTGGTTGTGCCCTTGGGCGATGTGGCCCGGGGCGTTCCTGGCTGCGGAGCGCCGGGGTGCGGCGCGGTCTGCGTTGCTGGGAGTAAACGGGAATGGGGTGTGGCTAGGGCCTTGAGACCTGCAGGCTGCCGATCTCGCTGCTGCCCTGCGCCTTGGCGGGAAGACCGCCGCCCTGGCCGGTATCGATCGGCACGGACAGGAATTCGTGCCCCCCGCCCTGCCGCGCGGCCTCGATCTGCACGCGGTACGCACCCGGCGGCAGCGCCTGGCCGCGATCATCGCGACCATCCCAGGCCACCGAATAGCGCCCGGGCATGCGGGTCGGCCGGGCGATGCCCTGGATGGCCGGCAGATCGTCGCGGCCGTAGCGGCGCCACCACTGCGGCAGATCCTGCAGATAGCGGGAGCGCCCGCCCAGCACCAGCAGCTGGCGCACCGGGCTGCCATCCTCGCGGGCGATCCACATCGCCAGATAGGGCGCGTGATAGCGCTCGCTGGCGAGGTTGGGCACCTGGTAATCGATGACCAGCTGCTCAGGCGCAGTGGCTGCACCGTCGGTGGCCGCCAACAGGGCCGGCCAGCGCTGCGAGGCGAAGGCGGTACCGGTGTCGCTGAGGATGAGTGCGGCGACGTCCGCCATCGCATCCGCCAGCTCCAACCCGGAACGGATCGGCATCACCGACAGCGCGGTGGCCAGCGCATCGGCGCTGCTGGCATCGGGCGCCACCACCGTCGCCGACGGTGCGAACTGCATGGGCCAGCCCGACCAGGGGTCGAGAATGTGGCTGTACTGGCGACGGCCGACCGTGTAGCCACGGGTGGCATGGCCGCTCGCAGCGATGGCCCGCGAGCGCAGCGCGACGGTGGCGAGCGCGGGCCGGTTGTCACGCGGTGCGCGGGCATCGGCCACACCCACCGGCCAGGGCTGCCCTGCCCCGCTGGCCTGCCAGTAACGGGCATCGCCGCCGATATCCAGAGCGATCGCGGTGGCGGCAGGTGCCGCTGCACGTGCAGCCGCCATGGCGTGATCGATGATGTAGCCCTTGGCCAGGGCATCGACATCGAACACCACCGCCTGCGGACGGGTCACCGGCGCGCGGTCATCAAGGATGACTTCCGCACTGGCGGCAGCCGATGCCAATCCACGCAGCTCCTCGCGCGTCGGCAGCACGCCGCTCTCCTGTGCCTGCCGCCAGCGCTGTGCCAGCGCACCCAGGCGGCAGCTGAAAAGCCCTTCGGTACGTACCCGCCATTCCTCGCACAGACGCAGCACGGCGCGCAGATCGCCGGTCAGTTGCTGGGGTCCAGTGGAGGCATTGAAGCGACTCAGCTCGCTGTCCGCGCGCCAGCGGCTGAGCACGGCATCCAGCCGCTCGATCTCGGCCAGCGCCGCCTGCTGGGCAGCCGCCGCCTGCGCTGCAGGCCCGTCGATGCGCAGGTCCAGCGAGGTGCCGAGCACATCATCGCGGTGCAGTTCGGCAGCGCTGGCGCTGCCGGCATGCAGTCCGCACAGCGTTACGCAGGTCGCCAGCAGCAGGTTGGAAAAGGACGTCATCGAGGGCTCGATCAGGCACGGGGCCTCCCGGACCACCTGATGCAGCCGGCCCGGTCAGCAGAAAGAACAACGGTTGCAACGACGGGTCACCCGCGCGGGTGACCCGGGCAATCAACGGCGCGGTGCGGGTGCCGGCACCTTGGCGTCGGCCGCATCGACCACGCCATCCTTGTTGCGGTCGGCGGTTTCGAACAGTCGCTTGCCCGACACCTGGTACTCGGCGAAGGTCATGTGGCCATCCTTGTCACCGTCCAGCACGCCAAAGCGCACGTGCACCTGGCGGTCGCCGCCCTGGTCCAGCGCATCGATGCGGCGGTCCACGCGGGTCTCGAACTCGGCAAGGTACTCATCCAGGCTCAGCTGGCCATCGCCACTGCTGTCGGTGCGGGCGAACTGCGCATCGCGCACGCGCTGGTATTCGGCGCGGTCGACCTTGCCGTCACCGTTCTCGTCGTACAGCTCCAGGAAGCCGGCCGCGGTGTGGCTGGTCGGCATGCCCAGGCGGCTGCGCTGCTGGTTGTCGAAGCGCTGCGCGCCGGCCGCGGTCTTCGCTTCGCGCTGCGGTGCGGCCTTGGCATCCGCGCCCTTGCTGGCCAGCGCCTTCTGCCCACCCTGCCAGGTCTTTTCACCGGCGGCATCGAACTCGGCGCGCGAGACCTGGCCATCCCTGTCGGTGTCCAGCGCAGCGAAACGGGCCTTGGTCTGCTCGACCTGGGCGGCGCGTTCGCGCTCGATCTCGGCGGCCACGCGGGCATCGAACTCGGCCACGTACTCGGCTTCTTCGATAGTGCCGTTGCGGTCGGTATCGGTGGCGTCGAAGCGGGTGCGACGGAAGGTCTCGAACTCTTCCCAGGTCACCCGGCCATCGCCGTTGTCATCGTGCTCGGCGATGAAGGCCAGCACGTTGTTGCCGTGGCCTCCCACCAGCGGGCGCGGGCCGGGCGCGGTCTGTGCGGAGACAGCGGAAGAAAGCAGCAGCGCGGCAACGCACGCACTGGCAAGCACGGTGGTTTTCATGTCGACCTCGAAGGCGGTGTTACGGGGAAATCAGGGATTCAGCACGCGGAACGAGAGCGTGACGCTGTTGCTGTACTCGGCCACCGGCGCGCCGGCGGGCGCAGCGGTGCGGTGGCGGGTCAGCGCGATCCAGGTGCCGGCTGCGGACAGCGGCAAGCGCACGTGCCCGGCGGCATCACTCTTCAGGTTGACCACCTGCGGCGTGCGGTCCGAGCTCCACACCGCCTCGGTGACTTCCACGGCCTGGTCGGCCAGCGGCTTGCCGTCGTACTGCACGATGAAATCGAAGGTCTCGCCCACGTACAGATCGTTGGGATGGGTGACCGGTACCAGCTCCACGCCCTTGTTGCGCGGCGCCAGCGCGGCGCGGTCGGGATTGCCGACGGTGACGTAGCTGTCGGCCTGGGTGAGCGACTGGAAATCGGAGATCACCTTGGCACCGGCCGGAATCTTCACCGCCGGGTCGCGCGAACTCTCGCGCTTGCCATTCTGTTCCCAGGTGCGGAACAGCGCGCCCAGGCGCTGGCCCGTACTGAGGCGGTAGGTGCCCGTGCCTGCTGGCAGCGTGTACTCGGCCACGGTGCGGGTCTTCATCACCTGCGAGGCCAGCGGCGCCTGCTTGCCATCCGGGCTGGTCACGGTGAACTGGCTGTCATCGAACGCGGTTTCAGGGACGAAGAAGGTCTCGGCGAACGAGGCGTCGATGGCAACGGTCTGCCTTGCCCGCGGCGCGAAGTTGCTGGGCACCAGGTAGGGCGTATGGGCGTGTGCCGGCAGGGATGCAGCCATCGCCAGCGCGGCGGCGGCGAGCAGGGAAAGAGTCTTCATGGGGCCTTCGTGTCGGTGAGCGTGGGCGCTGGCGAGACGAAGGTCCGGGGCTGGCGGACGGAATGCTATGCCAAATGAGATTAGTTATCAATTGGTGAAATCTGGCGAAATGTATCGCCGGGCATCGCAGTTCACCGCCCCCCCTCAGCGCACGTTGCCGAGGGCGACCAGGAAACCGATCAATGCCAGCCCGTAGCCGGCCAGCAGTACGCCGGCGAATAGCCTTCGCCTGGGCCCGCCCACCGCAACCGACAGGATGACGCAGGCGATGGACGCTGCCACGCCGAGCAGAAATGCCTGGAACAACCCGGCGCTACCGACCGACCCGCGCCAGGCCAGAAATCCGGCGCATGCCAGTGCGATGGCGGCTGCCAAGGCCCAGAGAATCTTCATGGGGTCACCTGGGATTCGCTCCGGACGGCTATGCGCGCACCAGCGCCATCCACCGGTAGCCCACGTACACGGCACCAGCGGCAATGGGCAGCAGGCTGATCCAGCCCGGCAGCTTCAGCACGAAGAACAGCACGACGCTGGCGACCAGTACCACGACCGAGACAGCGATCACCCAGCCGTTGAACACCACGACATCGGCCGCGTCCTCATCCCAGCGGTTCGACGGCCGCCCCTTCACGGCGCGATGGCGGCGCAGCATCCAGACATCGATGAAGAAGTCCGCGATGCCTTCCAGCAGGTCCCCGATGAAGCCAGACATGTTCAATCCTTGAGCGTCGGCGCGTGGTACCGATCTTCAGCGTCGACTGCGCTGGCCGTCAAGCGTGACCGCGCCGCCGCCCCTCAGCGAACATTGCCGACGGCGACCAGGAAGCCGATCAATGCCAGCCCGTAGCCGGCCAGCAGCAGGCCGGCGACAAGCCTTCGCCTGGGCCCGCCCATCGCAACCGACAGGATGACGCAGGCGATGGACGCTGCCGCGCCGAGTAGAAATGTCTGGAACAGCCCGCTACCGCCGACCGACCCGCGCCAGGCCAGGAACCCGGCGCATGCCAGTGCGATGGCGGCTGCCGTGGCCCAGAGAATGTTCATTGGATCGCCTCGGCCCAGATATGGAGCGCTACGCGCGCAGCATCCAGACATCGATGAAGAAGTCCGCGATGCCTTCCAGCAGGTCCCCGATGAAGCCAGACATGTTCAATCCTTGAGCGTCGGCGCGTGGTGCCGATCTTCAGCGTCGACTGCGCTGGCCGTCAAGTGTGACCGCGCGCCTCACGTCGATCCGCCACATACAGCAGCAGCGCCCCGCAGCCCATCAGTACCGCCGTGGCCACCAGCGCGCTCTGGTAGCTGCCGGTCGCCCTGGCCATGTACCCGGCGATGACCGGCCCGATGATCTGCGCCATACCATAGCCGAGGGTAATGCGTGCCATGGCCTTGGAGGGATTGGACGGCACATGGCGCCCGACCAGCGCCAAGGTGAGACTGACGATGCCGACGAACGTGGCGCCGAACAGCCCCGCCGACAGCAGATTGATGGCCGTGCTGGACGATACCGCTGGCAGCAGCATGCCCGCGCCCTGCAGCAGGTAGGCCAACAGCAGCGCCCGGGTCGCACCGAAGCGGCGGGCGATGCGGTCCCAGGCAAAGGTGGACGGCAGCGCGGCCACGCCGACGACAACCCAGACCCAGCCGCCCCTGCCCTGCAGCACGGGCAGCTTTTCAAGGATGGCGACAATGAAGGTGGCGCCGATGACGAAGCCGAAGCCCGCACAGACATAGGCCGCGTTGAGCAGGCGCATCCACGCGACTGACGTGGCCGGTGGTGGTGCACCCTGCTCGACCGCGGTGCTGGGCGCGGATGCCGGCGCGGGCATCCACAGCCAGGCCGGCACGAAGAACAGCAGGCCCAGCACCCCCAAGGCGATCCACTGCCCCGACCAAGTCAGCGCAGGCAGGGTCAGCACCACCGCCGCACCGGACACCACGATGCCCAGCCCCATGCCGGTAAAGTGCAGGCCCAGATCCGGGCGTCGTCCGCGCTGCAGCAGCCAGTTCAATACCAGGCCAGATGCCAGCAGCAGCCCAGCCACGCTGGACAGCCCGGACAGGAACCGCAACACGCCCCAGGCCACCGGGTCGCGGGTCAGGCCCATGGCCACGGTACTGGCCACCGCCACCACCAGGCCGATGCGGTAGAGCACGTACTTCCGGCGAAGATCGCCCGCCGATGCCGCCAGCAGCGTGCCGGCCATATAGCCGGCGTAGTTGATGGCAGCCAGCCAACCGGCGGCGACGTAGTCCAGGCCGGCCTGCGCCTTCATGATCGGCAGCATCGGCGTGTAGGCGAATCGGGCGAGGCCGACGGTCAGCACCAGCGCGCAGATGCCAGCGAAGATGACCCGAAACGGCGTGGTGTTTCCATCAACAGCAGCTTGGTTCATCGCATCGTGTGCCGTCTTCGCCGGATCCGGGGGCGCTGCCGATGGTACAGCGCTGGGCCGCAGCCGATGCCATGCCATTTCGATATGGGATGACTGCATTATGTGTATTGGATGCATGGCTGGCGGGCGACCACACTGGCCATCCCACCCCACGCAGCTGCTGAAATGAACCGCCCGCTCTCCCCTGCTCCCTGCTGGATCCAGCACCATTACGCCGGCCTGCTGCTGACGGCCGCCGTCGCCGCCGTCGCACTCATGCTGGGGCACTGGCTGCCACTGGTCGGCGGCCCGGTGTTCGGCATCGTCCTCGGCATCGTGCTGAAGAACCTGCTCGCGCCGGGCAGCCGCTTCGATGCCGGCATCCGCTTCGGCGGCAAGCAGGTGCTGCAGTGGTCGATCATCGCGCTGGGCTTCGGGCTCAGCCTGGGTGAGGTGCTGAAGACCGGCATGTCATCACTGTCGGTGACCCTGGTGACGATGTCGGTGGCTTTCCTCAGTGCCTGGCTGCTCGGCCGCTGGCTCCGCGTGGACGGCAAGATGACCGTGCTGATCGGCGTGGGTACGGCGATCTGCGGTGGCTCGGCGATTGCGGCGGTCACGCCCATCCTCAAGCCCGACGATCACGAAACGGCGTTCTCGATCTCCACCATCTTCCTGTTCAACCTGGTGGCGGTGCTGCTGTTCCCGCTGCTGGGCCACCTGATGCACATGAGTGACCAGGGCTTCGGCCTGTGGGCGGGCACGGCGATCAATGACACCTCGTCGGTGGTCGCTGCCGGCTACGCCTACAGCGATCTGGCCGGCGGTTACGCCACCATCGTCAAACTGACCCGCTCGACCCTGATCATCCCGGTCTGCCTGGTGCTGACCGTGGTGATGGCGGCCTTCGCCAAGCGCCGCAGCAACACGGCAGGCAGTGCGGGCGGCTTCAATCTCGGCGCGATCTTCCCGTGGTTCATCCTGTGGTTCCTGGTGGCTTCGGGCCTGCGCACCGCCGGTTGGGTGCCGGACGCCGCGCTGCCGCTGCTGCAAACGCTGGCTGAAGTGCTGATCGTGTTCGCGCTGTCCGCCATCGGTCTTTCCGCCAACCTGCGGTGCATGGCCGCCACCGGCGTCCGCCCCAGCCTGCTGGGCCTGGGCGTATGGGTGGCCGTGGCGACCAGCAGCCTCGTGGTGCAGTACTTTATCGGGCAGCTCTGACCGAAACCCACGCACATGAACCTCCATCACCTGGCCATCTTCCACGCCATCGCCGAGACCGGCAGCATCTCCGCCGCTGCGATCCGCGTGCGGGTGTCCCAACCGGCGTTGTCGCGGGAGCTGAAGGATTTCGAGGGGCGCCTTGGAGTGGTGCTGTTCGAGCGGCTGCCGCGCGGCATGCGGCTGACCGAACCGGGCAAGGTGCTGCATGCCTACTCGGCGCGGTTGTTCGCGGTGGCCGACAGCGCGCAGGCGGCGATGCGTGATTTCGCCGATGCCCGCGCCGGGCAGCTGTCGATGGGCGCCAGCAACACCATCGGTACCTATGTGCTGCCGCGTTTCGTCGCGCAGTTCCGCACCCTGTTCCCGCAGGTGGGCATTTCCCTGTTCGTCGGCAACACCGAACAGGTTGCACAGGGCGTGGCGGACCTGCGTTTCACCGTGGGTTTCGTGGAAGGCCCGATCCGCGTCGAAGGCGTGGTTGCGGAGGAATTCAGCCGCGACGAACTGATTCCCGTGGTGGGTGCGCAGCATCCCTTGGCCAGGCGCAGACGCGCCAACCCGGCCGACATCAACGGATTGCCGCTGCTGATGCGTGAGCCCGGCTCGGGCACCCGCGAGCTGATCGGCGAGCTGCTGCAGCAGCTGGACGTGCAGACCGGCAGCATCGTGGAGTTCGGCAATACCGAGGCGCTGAAGCAGGCCGCGATCCATGGCGGCGGCATCGCCTGGCTGCCCAGCATCAGCGTGGTACGTGACCTGCAGGACAGCAGCCTGGTCCGGCTTCCGGTGCGGGCGCTGGGCCTGCAACGGCCGCTGAGCATCCTGCGCCGCGAGGGAGCCTACCAGGTGCCGGCGGTCGAGGCCTTCCTGCAGAGGGTGCGCAAAGGCTGATCTGTAGAGCCGAGCCCATGCTCGGCTGCAGGGCCTGAGTCGAGCATGGCTCGACTCTACATAAACTGGGCAAGCGCACGCGCTTGAGACGGCACTAGACGACCGGTCTAATCGGGAGTATCGTCGCTTCCATGAACCCCGCCCCCGACATTGCAGGCACCGACGTCCGCCAGAAGATCCTGGCCAGCGGCCGCCGCACCATGGGCGGCAAGGGCTTCTCGGCGGTCGGCCTGAACGAGGTGCTGACCGCAGCAGGCGTGCCGAAGGGCTCGTTCTACCACTACTTCGGCTCGAAGGAGGCCTTCGGCGAAGCCCTTCTGCAGGACTACTTCGACGAATACCTGGCCGAGATGGACCAGATCTTCGGCAGCGCCGGCCAGAACAAGGCCGAGCAGCTTGAGCGCTACTTCGCCGCCTGGATGGAGAGCCAGTCCTTCGAGGACTGCCAGGGCAAGTGCCTGGCGGTGAAGCTGGGCGCCGAAGTGGCTGACCTCTCGCCAGCCATGCGTGCGGCCCTGCGCAGTGGCACGGCCGGCATCATCGAGCGCCTGACCCGGGCGATCGAAGGTGGCCAGGCCGACGGCTCTCTGGCCAGCAACGGTGATGCCGCCGCTCTGGCACAAAGCCTCTACCAGCTGTGGCTGGGCGCCAGCATCATGGTCAAGATCGTGCGCGGTCCGCAGCCCTTCGAGAACGCGCGGCTTACCACCCGACAGATCCTGCATCCCTCACGCTGAGCGAGGGATGCATCCGACACACTCCCTGCGGAGTGTTTTTTTACGATCAGCTGCTAGACGACCGGTCTACTGCATCACCCTTCCAACAGGAGCACCCCCATGAAAGTCCTCATCGTTCTGACCTCGCACGACCAGCTTGGCGACACCGGGCACAAGACCGGCTTCTGGCTGGAAGAACTGGCCGCCCCCTACTACGCCTTCAAGGATACGGGCGCGGAGATCGTGCTGGCCTCGCCCAAGGGTGGCCAGCCGCCGCTGGACCCGAAGAGCAACGAGCCGGCGTTCCAGACCGAACTGACCCACCGCTTCGAAGCCGACGCAGACGCCAAAGCGCAGCTGGCCGCCACCGTGCGCCTGGACAGCGTCAACGCTGCCGACTTCGACACCGTGTTCTACCCCGGCGGCCACGGCCCGCTGTGGGATCTGGCCAATGACGCCCACTCCATCGCGCTGATCGAATCGCTCGTTGCCAGCGGCAAACCGGTCGGCCTGGTCTGCCACGCACCGGGCGTGCTGCGCCAGGTCAAGGCGCCCGATGGCAAGCCCTTGGTCGCCGGCAAGCAGGTCACCGGCTTTGCCAACACCGAGGAGGACGCAGTGGGCCTGACCAAGGTCGTGCCCTTCCTGGTGGAGGACATGCTGAAGGACCTGGGCGGTAACTACAGCAAGGGCCCGGACTGGGGGTCGTACGTGCGCCGCGATGGCCTGCTGGTGACGGGCCAGAACCCGGGCTCGTCGACCGAGGCTGCCACGGTGCTGATCCAGGCAGTCGCCAAGGCCTGAGTGCCACGAAGGAGCGATCCGGCGCACACGCCAGGATCGCTCCACTTGGCCGTGCTACGGTGCGCACACAGGCACGCTGCGTATTTCCCAGAGCCTTCCCCACACCGGGCAGTTCCCATGAAGCGCACCCAGGCGACACCCAAGGCGTCCACCGAGACGGTGCCGCCCGATCTGTTCAGCGCCCTGCGCCAGATGCTGCTGCGTCATCGCGATGGCCTGCTCGTGGTCCACGACACGGATCAGCACTTCTACGCCAACTGCCGCACGCCGGGCGCCAACGGCAAAGCACAGTTCTTCGGCGCGGTGAAGGTGTCCGGGCGCAAGCACGCCTTCCACCTGATGCCCATCTATGACCATTCCGAACTGCTGGCGGGCATCAGCCCTGCGCTGAAGCAGCGCATGCAGGGCAAGTCCTGCTTCAACTTCGACCGCTGGGATGAGCCACTGCTGCAGGAGCTGCAGACGCTGGTGGACCAGGGCGCCGCGCGTTACGCGGCCGAAGGCAGGCTCTGACGCCTGCCGGCGCGCCTAGCGCTCCCGGCAGCGCAGCCACCCGCCCGACGGCGAGGCCACCTGTTCCCAGCCATTGGCCAGCCGCCGGAAGGCCTGGCCACCAATGCAGGCGGTGCCGGTCCGCTTGGCTTCGGCCGAACCCAGCGCAGGCAGTTCGCTCACCTCGGTGGAGGGGCCGGGACGACCAGCTTGGCGGGCTTCGTTCTGCAGCGTATTGGCCTCGACCCCATCGCAGTACGCCTTGGCCGCCGGATGCGGATGATTCGGCCACGCGTACTGCGCGCAGTTGAAGGGCGTGGTGCTCTTCGCCATCGAATTGTGGGCCGGCCGTGGCGCGGCCGGCAGCGGTTTGCGCGCGGGGCCGGTCGCGGAGCGGATCTGCTGCGCGGCGGCCGGCAGTGCGGCGACCAGCAGCCACGCCAGCACCAGGGGGCGAACTTCCATGACCTGTCCTCGTTCCTTGAGTCTGCACTGCGCTGGCGCGAGCGTGTGACGCGTCACGCTTCCCATGGATCAACGCGCTGATTCGGCCGCAAACCCCCCGCCTGCCGATACCGGCCCGCGCGCCTGCCATGCGCACGTTTCACCCTGCGGTCTGCGATCTGACACACGCAGGACGCTTGCGCCGGGTCACAACTCCGGACATCCAGCGTTGACCTGAAAGCGACACGCGCTGACGCTTACGACACCGCGCGCCACCTCGGTGGCCAGGGGGCGCGGTCGAGTTCCTCCTGCATGACCGGCATCCGCCGGGTTCCAACCGCAGTCCTCACCCACCCACACGCGCAATGCCTCCGCATGGCGAACGCTTTCGCCGTGAGGGCGTCCTGCGTCCTGGAAAAACCTGACGGAGACACTGCAATGCGCCTTGCCACGTTCCTGTTCGCCCTGGTCCTCAGCGCCTTTGCCGGCGCCGCCCACGCGGAAACGGTCACCCTCAACAAGGGCGGCTTCGTGCTGACCTACGACTGCAGCATCCACAGCGCCACGCGGTACGAATACACCCTGCTGGCCGATACCGGCACGGCCAAGCGCCCGTCCAGCTTCTACAAGGACACGGACCTGCCCACCGGCTGCCTGGGCCAGAACAGCACCGCCTCGTACGCCAGCATCCATGCCGGCTATGACCGCGGGCATCTGGTCACCTCCAACCACATGGACTACGACACCACCTACATCCGCCGCGCCAACTTCATGACCAACATCGTCCCGCAGGTGTCCAGCTTCAACCAGGGCATCTGGGTGAAGGCCGAGAACGTGGCCGAGTGCTACCGCGACATCGCGCCGGTGGACGTCTATGGCGGCGTGGTCTACGGCGATGCCGCCAACGATTACTTCCTGGCCAGTCACGGCATTCCGACGCCGGAGTTCTTCTGGAAGACCATCATCACCCGCGACCCGCAGACCGGTACCGCCAAGGCGATCAGCTGGATCATTCCCAACGAGGCCAACCTGGGCAGCCTGGACAACTACCTGGTGACCATCGCCGATCTGGAAGAACTGCTCGGCGCCAGCTACGTGGCGATCAACGCACCGGTGTCACTGAAGAACATGCTCCCCGCCACCACCTGGCCGCAGCCTGCAGGTTGCGACCTGGGCTGAGGCCCGCACCCTGCCCCGGCCATGCGCCGGGGTACGGGCCGGATGCGGCGGTGGTTCATCCACTGGACGCGGGCGTGCTCTAGCATGAGCGACGACCTTTGACTGCCCAGGATCATCATGACGGATCATTCTTCTGCCGCATTCACTGAAACCGAACGCCAGCACGCGCTGGATGCGCTGCACGTGGTCGGCAGTCTGCCCGAGCCGGCCTACGACGATATCGTGAAGGTGGCGGCCGCCGTCTGTGGTACGCCGATGGCCCTGGTGACCCTGATCGATCGTGATCGCCAGTGGTTCAAGGCCCGCATCGGCGTGGATGGCACCGAAACCGACCGCGACGTGGCGGTGTGCGACCATGCGATCCGCCAGCCCGAGCAGCTGCTGGAAGTGGGCGACCTGAAACAGGACAGCCGCTTCGTCGACAACCCGGTGTTGAACGAGATGGGGGCGCGCTTCTACGCGGGCATGCCGCTGGTCACCCGCGAAGGCGCGGCGGTCGGCAGCGTCTGCGTGGTCGACCTGACCCCGCGCTCGCTCAGCCAGGAGCAGCGCGAGGCCCTGCAGGCCCTGGCCCGGTTGACCATGAACCTGATGGAAGCGCGCAGCCGCGAGCGCGAGCAGGAAGTGGCGACCATCCTCGAACAGAGCCCGCTGGTGGAAGCCGCGCACGCCACAACCGGCACGGCCTGCACCGTGGTCATCCTCGAGCTGCAGGACCTGGCCGGCCTGGCCGAACAGATGGGCGAGCGCAGCCTGGAACGCCAGCTGCAGCAGCTGGACGTGGCGCTGGAGCAGTGCCTGGATGCCGGGCGCGGCGACAGCATCAACCGCGTCACCGGCAGCGGCGAGTTCATTGCGGTGCTGGGCAGCGACCAGGCCACCGCAACCCTGGCCGCCCTGCAGGCCGTGGCCGACGATGCCTCCGCGCGACTGCCGCGGCCGCTGCTGCTGGGCGCAGCGGGCGGCACCGGCGAGGAGAGCACCAGTGCGGTGTTCCTGCGCGCCGACCGTGAGCTGAGCGCGCGCAAGGACGAGCAGCGCTGAGGCTGCGCAGGTCTCAGTCGAACCAGAGCATCGTGGCCGGCCCGCTGCAGTCTGCAGGCAGGGGGTCGGCCAGGCTGCCCGGCAATGCGGACAGTGCGCCGCTGCCAAAAGTATGCGTCGTGCCGAAGGCCACACCCTTGCCGCTCCGTGTGTAGCGCACGCCCACGGCCACGCCGTCCTTTCTTTCCAGCTCGAAGCCGTCCGGCCACAGCGCCAGAAGGCGCTGACCCGATCCAGTAACGAAGTAGACGCACGAGCCGATGGGCTCGATGGTGCCGATGGAAGCCGCGGTCAACCAGACCGTCGACGCTTCAGGCGTCAGCGTTACCGCCCGCAGCTGTGGCGAAGGATGGCGATCACCGCCCCCCGTTGTGCTGCAGCCTGCCACTGCGGACAGCAGCAACAGCACAAGGCTGTTGCGGAGTGTCCGTGCCTGGGTCATCGGTCCCATCTGCCCTCCTGGCTGACTTCGTTGACTGGAGCTTACCCTGCCGCGAACGTGCAGTCTGCGCTGGCGACGAGGCTGACAAACGCCCCGCCCAGCGTGGCGTTGTGATGCTCGACGATGGTCTGCGCCTCAAGCACGGCCGAATCGGTGGTGGTGTGCGCGTCGGCCACCAGCACGGCCGCAACGCCGAGGTCGCGCGCGGCGCGGCAGGTGGTATCCACGCAGTAGTCTGTCTTCATGCCGACGATGACCAGCTCCTCGACGCCGGCCGCGGCCAGTCGCTCGGCCAGGCCGGTCTCGAAGAAGCAGCTCGGCCGCGTCTTCTCGAACATGGTGTCGAGCGCGGGATCGATGGCGAGGTCGGCCAGCAGCTGCGACAGCGGGCTGTCGCTGGCAAGCGGCGAGCCTGCGGGGCCCACGTGCCGTGCGGCAAACACCGGGGCATCGGCGGCATGTGCGCGGTCGATCAGCGCATTGATGTTGACCAGGACTTCGTCAGCGCGGTAAGGGCGATGCGCGCCGTTGAACAGGCCGTGCTGCATGTCGATGACCAGCAGGCCGCGGCGGGGGATTCGGGATGGGCTCATGGTGTTTCTCCTGTGGGGTGGGCACGGACGGAGAAACAGAAGACCCCGTCCATGACTGGCGGGGTCCTGCGGGGTGGCGCTACATCACGTCAAGTAACGACCTCACGACCTGCCAGCGGCAGTCGTGGTGGTAGTGGTGACGGTGGCGGCGCGGAGGACCATGCATCCGATGCTGCGTCACCGCGTTGTGGTGGTCAAGCCCTCATGCCGGCGACAGCGCCTGCAGTGCATCGAACACCGGGGTTTCGCCCTCCGTGAGTTCGATGATGCAGCGGCGCAGCTGCGGGTGTTCGATCAATGCCAGCAGCGTGGCAGCGACGTCGGCGCGGGCGATGTTGCCGTAGGGAATGGCCAGGCCGGCACGCACCCGGCCCGTGCCCGGTTCGTCGGTGAGCGTGCCCGGGCGCAGGATCACCCAGTCCAGCGCGCTTTCTGCGAGGTGCACGTCGGCACGCTTCTTCACCACCATGTAGTTCTCGAACGTATCCGACAGGTGCTTGCCACGACCGGCTTCCGGGAAGGCCGACACCAGCAGGAAGCGCGGCACGGCCGCGGCCTGTGCGGCGGCCACGGCCAGTTCCAGTCCGCGCCCATCGATGGCGTCGGTCATCGACGCGCCGCCCTTGCCGCCGGCACCGGCCGAGAACACCACCACGTCACAGCCTTTCATCAGTGCCGCCAGCGCGGCGACATCCAGCTGCAGCAGGTCGCCCTGAACCGGGCGTGCGCCGAGGGCGGTGAGTTCGGCGGCCTGTTCCTGCGCGCGATGCAGGGCCAGTACGCGGTGGCCGCGTGCGCTGGCCTGCTCGACAAGGGAACGGCCGACCTTGCCGGCTGCGCCGACGATGAATACCTGGCTCATGCTGGATCCTGTGAAGGGGGTGGTCCAGTGTGGCGCGCAGAAAACCAACACAGCGTGATCGCCCGCGATGGCTCCGGTAGATGCCAACCGTGGTTGGCGCCCCGGAAACGCCCGATCTTCGCGCCGCGCACACGGCAGCGAGCCGCTGGCTTGATGCCCGGAAGCGGAACATGGGGGCAACATGAAAATACGAGCACGACCTGCGTATGCAGAAGTACGGAAATGAACAGACGCAGGAGCACTGCCTGTTATTGGTGGAGGATCAGCTGGATCTGGCTGAACTGGTTGAGGATGCGCTGTCCAACGAGGGGAACACCATCACGCACGCTGAAAGCGTATTCGAGGCACTCAGCCTGCTGCGCAACGAGCAGTTCGATGCCGCCATCCTAGATATCGAGCTCGGCGACGGCGTGGTGTTCCCGGTCGCTGACCGGCTGGCGGAGCTGGGCGTGCCCTTCCTGTTTGCCTCCGCCGTCTACGATCAGGTCGTTCCGGCCCGCCACCAGAAGGCGCGCTTCGTCGCCAAGCCGTTCCACATCCCGCAACTGCAGGAAGCAGTGAACCAGACGCTGGCCCAGAGCCGTGCCGGACAACCGTTACAGCGCTGATACCGCACCTGCTGCAAGGAACTCCTTCGATGAGCAAACTACCGTTCAACCCTACGGGCGACGCCAGCGACCAGGACAAGGCGCATACGCCGGACAAGGTCCGTACCGACCAGAGCTGGAAGAAAGGCAAGGACATGCCGGAACAGAACGAGACGGCACATCCGGACGACTACGAGCGACCTGAGGTCGATCCGACGGGAGGTCGTCGAGGGTCGAAAGACTGAGCTGCCTCCCTCCCCTTCAAAGACCGTCGAACCAGCTCGCGTACGGCGTGTTCTTTACCAGGTAGCGGTTGTAGTCCTTGCCACCATCTGTCCACCACACCGGGCCACGCTCGCCGAGACCTCGTTTGGCAGCATCCACTGCGCGGCGCGCACTGCGCAGCGCAGTCGCCTCCCCGCTCCTCATCGCGACCTGCACTGCGCGCCGCGCGTCCATCAGTGCTGCCACCCATCGCGCACGTTCGGTGGCGGTGAGATCCGGATTGGTCGCGCGCCAGAGCCGGCCGCGCACCACGATGTAACGCTTGTCAGGGGTCAGCCGAGCAGCGCTCGCGTGATCGCTTGTCACGGGGTCAGCACGATCTTCCGGCAGTCATCGTCCTTCGCATCGAACATGGCATAGCCCTGCGCGGCTTCGGCCAAGCTCATCCGGTGCGAAATGATGTTGCCGGGGTCCAGCTTGCCCTCCAGGATGGCGGTCAGCAGCTCGGGCATGAGGCCCTGCACATGGGTCTGCCCCATCTTGAAGGTCAGGCCCTTGTCGAATGCATCCCCCAGAAGGAAGCCGTGTATGAAGCCGGCATACACACCAGGAATGCTGACGATGCCGCCGCGGCGAGCGGCAGCAATGCACTGGCGGATCGCCACGCCGCTGCTGCCTTCAAGCTTCACTGCGGTCAATGCAGTTTCAAGCGAACTGCCCTCCGCCTCGAACCCGACCGCCTCGATGCAGGCATCCACGCCTCGCCCGCTGGTCTGGCTGACGATGTAGTCGGCCGGATCGTCCACCTTGCCGAAATCGATCGGCGTGATGCCATAGGTGCGTTGCGCGAAGTCCAGTCGATACGGCAGGTGATCGACCATGAAGATGGTTTCCGCACCCAGCAGGCGGCAGCAGGCAGCGCTCATCAATCCCACCGGGCCTGCACCGAAGATGGCTACCGTCGAGCCCGCCTTCACCCCGGCGTTGAGTGCGGCCTGGTAGCCGGTCGGCAGGATATCGGACAGGAACAGCACCTGTTCATCTGCCACGCCTTCAGGAATGCGCAGTGGACCGACGTTGGCCTTGGGCACCCGCACGAATTCCGCCTGGCCGCCAGCGACCCCACCGTAGAGGTGGCTATAGCCAAACAATGCGGCCGGCGGCATCAATCCCTTCGCATTGAGCGCCGCGCCTTTGCCGGGGTTGGTGGTCTCGCACGCGGCATACTCCGCCAGCTGGCAGTGGAAGCATTCACCACAGGCAATCACGAACGGGATGACCACGCGGTCACCGGGGCGCACCTGGGCCACGCCCCTGCCAACCTCTTCCACGATGCCCATGAACTCATGGCCGAGTACATCTCCGGTGTGAAGGTCCGGAATCTTGCCCCGGTACAGATGCAGGTCGGAGCCACAGATGGCGGTGGCGGTAACGCGCAGGATGAGATCATCCTCGGCGGCGAGCACCGGATCGGGCACGGTCTCAACGCGGACATCCTTGCGGCCGTGATAGGTCAGCGCCTGCATCGTCGTTCTCCTGCCGTTGGGGACTGCAGGGTTGCATGGGCACGGCTGTGCCCACGGTGACCTTGTCGTGTGCGGCGTGTGGATTCCACTGTTGCAGCTTCAGCGGCCTTCGGCATCCACGGTGATCTCTCCCGAGGTTTCCAGCATGGCCAGTTCGATCTGGTGATGGCCATCGCAGCCTGCCTTGCGCATGGCCACGTCCAGGTCCTCCGGCGCCACATTGCAACGGCGCAATTGCTCCCAGAACACCTTGCCGTTGCGCACCAGCACTACCGGCGCGCCCTCCACCCAACGGTGCAGCCGACGATTGCGCGCGGTCACGAAACCGACCAGCCAGTTCAGACCCAGCAACGTGGCGGCAAGGATGAGTCCGCCAAGCAGTGAGGTGTCCTCACCGATCAGCGAGTTCTGCACTGCCGTGCCCAGCAGGACGATCACCAGCATGTCGAACGGTGCGGACTGCCCGATCGATCGCTTGCCACTGAGGCGCGTCAACAGCAGCACCACCACGTAGACGGCGGTGGCCCGTAATACGAACTCGAACCACGGCATGCCCAGCTCGAACAGATCGGTCACGGTATTCTCCCTGCATGGCCTGCCCGGAGGGATACAGAACAGGTCGTCCACGCTGCGTGACTCCGCCTGTGCGGCCTGCTAAAGCGGGTGCAGGGCCCATTGGCCCAACGACAGCCCCTTGCGAAGGATCCGGTACGCGTCGCGGTCGAACACCGGATCACTCCGACGCACGCGCCGGGCAGCGGCCAGGGTCTTCGCGCTGCCGTGATAGAACCATCCATCAACGACGTGGAACTGCCGCATCGCTTCGCCGCGTTCCTCGATGGCCACGGGGCCGGCGTAGGGCCATTCGGCAATCTCCAGCAGCATGAGCGCATCGGCCAGCCGCTGCTGATGCTCGGCAAGGGTCTCGCCGCCGCAGCAGGCACCGGCACACTGGCGCAGCATCGAGCGGAAGCACGGGCGTCCAGAGGGAAGCCGCTCCAGGCCCAGCAGCGAATAGCAGAGCCGATTCTCATCCGCCACGCGGCGCAGTGACTCACGCGCGGCGCGGGCACTCGAATAGATGCCGTACAACATCGGCGTGGTCGTCAGATCCACCTCTGACGAGTTCACCACACTGATCTCGCCCCGGTACAGACGCAGGCTGAACTGACGCGGCAACCGCCGCAGCAGCCGGTTGTACAGCGGGCGCTGTTCTTTCACCATCGCCGCCTCCAGCAGCTGCGCGCCCAGATCGCCCGCCATCGGCAGATGACTGATGCGCTCTGACTGGCGCAGCATCGCAGCCTCCTCAGCCGTCCGCAGATGGTCCATCACCCGCGTGCGCAGGTTGATGCTCTTGCCGATGTAGAGCGGCAGGCCGCCCTCGCGGCCATGGAACGTGTAGACGCCCGGTTGTGCAGGGAGCGCCTGCGCCTGCTCGCGCAGATGCTCAGGAAACACATACCCGGCGGCGCGGGCGGAACGTCGCGCGGCCTGCGCATTGGAAGGCATGAAGGGCAGCAGTCAGGTGCAGTGGAACCAGCGGTGCATGATAGGCAAGCGCCGCAGGACGGCCAACGCGTAGCGGCACACGCCACTGAACGCTTCATGTTGATACCGTGGACACCTGCCATGCACGCCCTCGACGCGGTCGCCTCGACCACTCTGGTGGACCCCCGTAAGGAGAGAGACCATGACGCAGGACAACCCCGGCGCCCTCGGGCGCACGCGCTGGGCCATTGCCGAGGGCTACATTCCCGGTTGGAGCAACGGGCCTGAGCCCGAGCTGCAGAGTCACGAGACCTGCTGCATCCTCAATGCCGGCAGCACCGATGCCCGTATCAGCCTGATGCTGTACTTCGAGGATCGAGCGCCGCAGGGTCCCTACACCTTCACCGTTGCTGCCCAGCGCACCTGCCACAAACGGTTCAACGACCTGCAGGAACCGGCCCCTGTGCCGCTGGGCGTTGGCTTCTCCTGCGTCATCGAGTCCGACGTGCCCGTGGTGGTGCAGCACACGCGCCTGGACTCGCGCCAGGCGGCGAACAGCATCATGACCACCATCGCGCACCCGCTGTGACCCACGCCGTGCACGCCGTGCCGACATTGCTGGGCCACGGCGTTTACTGCGGGGTGCCCACACTGGCAGCTCTCTTCCCCCACACAGGACGCACGCATGCCAGTCCCCAACTACCCGAAGCCGCCATTCAAGGCGCAGCAACAGTCCTTCCCTGGCAAGACCAACAAACTTGACCCGAAACCGGACCACGGTGAACAGAGCTACAAGGGTCACCGCCAGCTTGAGGGCAAGAAAGCACTCATCACCGGTGGCGACAGCGGCATCGGCGCAGCCGTGGCCATCGCCTATGCACGCGAAGGTGCGGATGTGGCGATCGCCTTCCTGGAAAGCGAAAAGGACGATGCCGCCGCCATCGGCAAGCTCATCCAGGAGGCCGGCCAGAAGGCGCTTCTGGTCCCCTGCGATATCAGTGACGAGGCGCAGGCCGAACAGTTGATCCAGCGCGTCGTGCATGAGCTGGGCGGCTTGGACATCCTGGTCAACAACGCCGCCTACCAGCGCTACTACGAGTCGTTTGACGAAATCACGATGGACGACTGGCGCAAGACGTTCGATACCAATGTCCATGCGCTGTTCAACCTGACCCGCCTCAGCGTTCCGCACCTGAAGGACGGCGGCTCGGTCATCAACACTGCGTCGGTGAATTCGAAGAAGCCGACGCCGAACATCCTGCCGTACTCCGCCACCAAGGGTGCGGTCGCCAACCTCACCATCGGCCTGGCAGGACTGCTGGCCGAAAAGGGCATCCGGGTCAACGCGGTCCTGCCGGGCCCGATCTGGACGCCGTTCATTCCTGCCGGCATGGCCGCGGACAAGGTCGAAAATTTCGGCAGCCAGACCCCATTCGGTCGCCCCGGACAGCCCGCCGAGCTTGCGTCCGCCTACGTGATGCTGGCCGCTGACAGTGCCAGCTATACGTCGGGCGCGCTGCTCACCATCTCCGGTGGCGCCGTCACCCTGTAATCCGCTACTCATCTCCCCCAAAGAAACCCCATGAGCCGCAACCAGTACGACATGCAGAACCCCCTCACCCAGTTCCCGCAACCGACCTACCCGGCCCAGGTGCAGACGCCACCGGGTACGGTGCACGAATTGAATCCCAAGGCCGATCACGGCGAGAAGAGCTACGTCGGTCTGGGGCGCATGAAGGGCCGCAAAGCGCTGGTCACCGGCGCTGACTCCGGTATCGGCCGCGCGGTGGCCATCGCCTTCGCTCGGGAAGGCGCGGATGTGGCGCTGAACTATCTGCCTGAGGAAGAGAAGGACGCGGCGGAAGTCGTCGCCCTGATCGAAGCGGAAGGCCGCAAGGCCATTGCCCTGCCCGGCGATCTGCAGGACGAGGCGTTCTGCCGGGACCTGGTGAAGCAGGCCGTGGACGGGCTGGGCGGACTGGACGTGCTAGCGAATGTCGCTGGCAAGCAGCTGGCCGTGGAGAAGATAGAGGATCTGGACACCGAGCAGTTCGAGGCGACGTTCCGCACCAACGTGCACGCGCTGTTCTGGGTCTGCAAGGCCGCCCTCCCGCATCTGCCGGCCGGCGCAACGATCATCAATACCGCTTCCATCCAGGCCTACCAGCCCTCGCCGAACCTGCTCGACTACGCGCCCACCAAGGCCGCCATCGTCAACTTCACCAAGTCGCTGGCGCAGCAGGTGGCCGAGCGCGGCATCCGCGTCAATGCGGTTGCGCCGGGCCCGATCTGGACGCCGCTGCGGCCCGCAGGTGGCCAGCCGCCGGAGGCGATCCCCGATTTCGGTTCGCAGACACCGTTGAAGCGCGCGGGCCAGCCGGTGGAGATGGCGTCGGCCTATGTTCTGCTGGCCACCCAGGAATCGAGCTACATCACCGGTGAGGTGATCGGCGCCACTGGCGGCATGCTGCTGCCGTGACCGAGGACGCAGTGGAAGGAGTGAGCATCGCGCGTGACCGTCAGGGTCACGCGCCAATCAACGCATACGCGGCCATCGGTGACGGGCGGTCTGCCGCACTGATCGCGCCCGATGGGAGCATCGACTGGTGGTGCGCACCCTCCCTGGATGCACCACCCCTGTTCGACCGCTTGCTGGACGCGGCTGACGGCGGCCGTTTTGTGCTGCAGGCGCGCAACATCGAGAACGTCTCCCGCCGCTATCGGCCGGACAGCAATGTGCTGGAAACCGAGGTGCATACCGCTTCGGGCCGTGCACGCCTGACCGAGTCTCTGAACAGCGGGCCGGCCGGACGACTGCCGTGGTCAGAACTGGCGCGTCGCATCGAGGGACTCGACGGACAGGTGACCTTCGACCTGCACTACCTGCCGGGTACCCGCGCCGGCAGCTGCACGCCCTGGATGAGCGATACACCCAACGGCTGCGTGCACCACGTCGGCCCGGTGATGACCATGCTGCGCTATCCCGAGCAGACCCGCATCGAGCAGTGTGATGATCGCGAGGTCAAGGGCAGCATCCAGGTTGCATTGGGCGAGCGGGCGATCATCGCCCTGCTGGCCTCGCAGGACGAAGTGCTGCCGGTACCGCCCTTGCAGGACATCGACACCCGCATCGACCGTTCCGACCGTGAATGGCAGCAGTGGGTGGCCGATCTGCACTGCGAGAGCCGCCAACGCAGCGAAGTCATGTGTTCGGCGCTGGCGCTCAAGTTTCTCTGGTTTGCACCCACCGGGGCGATCGCCGCCGCTGTGACCGCCTCTCTGCCGGAACGCCTGGGGGGAGACAAAAACTGGGACTATCGGTACGGCTGGGTGCGCGATGCGGCGTATGTCATCAAGGCATTCCTGCGCGTCGGCGCCCTGCCCGACGCGAAGGCAGGTTTCAGCTGGCTGATGACCACCATCGGCCGCCACCGTCCAGGCATTCCACCGTGCTACACCCTGCGCGGGGAGCGCGTGGAGCAGGAGCGCTACATCGACATCCCGGGCTACAAAGGCAGCCAACCGGTGCGGGTCGGCAACACCGCCACCGACCAGCTGCAGACCTGTGTCTACGGCGATGTGCTGGAGATGGCCAGCCGCATGATCGAGGCCGGACACATACTGGATCCCGCTACCGCGCGACTGCTGTTCGAACTGGCCGACGAATGCGCCGACCAGTGGATGCGCAAGGACTGCGGATTCTGGGAGCTGGAGGACCTGCAGCACTACACCATGTCCAAGGTGGAATGCTGGATGGCCCTCCGACGCGCCTGCGAACTCGCTGAAAAGGGCCACATTACCCGTGCACGTCTGCCACGCTGGCAGCGCGAGAAAGAGCGCATCCTGGACTGGATCGATGCGCACTGCTGGGATGAGGTAAGACAAGCGTACGTGATGCACGCCGGCAGCGAGCGGCTGGATGCCAGCCTGATGCTGGCCTCGCGGTTCGGCCTCGCCAAGGTCCGCCGTGAGCGCTTCATCGCTACCCGTGACGCCATGCGACGCGAGCTGTGCGATGCCAGCGGCGATCTGCTGTGGCGCTACAGCGGCATGCAGGACTGCGAAGGCACCTTCATCAGCTGCGCGTTCTGGATGGTGGAGGCGTATGGCTTGCTGGGCGAACGGGACGAGGCCGAGCGCCTGTTCCATTCACTGCTGGGGCGGGTACGCAACGATGTCGGGCTGATGCCGGAAATTGTGGGACCCGTCTACTGGACAGGGTCTGGGCAACACACCGCAGGGCTTGAGTCATCTGGCGCTGATCCATGCCGGGTTTGCGGTGGACGGCCATTAGATCTGCGCGGGAGGGTCCCTCAGCTGGCGAGGGCCAGCTGGGGAGTCGGCAACGCCTCAAACGCAGCCAGGCTTGCCAGATGATCGGCAAAGCCACCGACGGCGCGGCCTGACAACCGGCCACTGGTGGTCACCACAGGCGCGCTGGCCCAACGGATCGACGCACCCGCCACCTCCAATCGGCGCACCAGGTCCACATCTTCGGAGCATCGCTGCGCCGCAAATCCGCCTGCCCGCCGGTAGGCGGCGGCGGAGACCCCAAGGTTGGCCCCGTGCACGCGACCATGCCCTTCACCCCAGCGCTCACCGCGCTGGAAGCAGCTGCGCAGCCACGCCTGCTGCGGCGCCAGCTCGCCGAGATCGACGACGCCACAGAATACGTCGGTGCCTGCGGTGCGCTGGGCCACCAGCCAATCGGCTGGAACCTCGCTGTCTGCATCGGTGCTGGCCAGCCATGCGGCGCCGCGCTCGAGCAGCACGCCCGCCGCGGCCGCGCGCGCAGCGCCCACACACCGCGCCTGCAGGCTTAGCGTCTCCGTCGCCATCCGCGCACAGACCTTGGCACTGCCATCCGTGCAGGCATCCAGCGCAACGATGATCTGCACCGGCTCGCCAGCCAGCCCCGGATGCGCTGCAGCGATGGCCAGCGAGCGCAGGCATGCGGCCAGGTGCTCAGCCTCGTTGTGCGCCGGCACCAGCACGCCGATCATCTCAGGCCCTCGTTGCTGGCCAGGGAGAGCGGCCTGCGCGTCCAGCCCTGCAGGATGAAATCGCTGTCGCGGTAGCAGAACGCCTCCTGCAGACCATGCCCGAGCCGCTCGTGGACCAGCGCACTGCGACTGGCCCGGCCCGGGAACGAAGGCAGCCAATGGCAGGCAACCAGCAGGCCGTCGTCCTTCATCGCGGCGTGCAGCCCATCGCGCAGTTCGACCAGCGCTTCCGGACCCAGGTAGTAGCCCATCTCGCCACACACGATCAGATCGAAGCGACCGGCCGGCCACTGCTGTGGGTGCTGCGCACAATGCACCTGCACATGTGGCAGATGGGCCAGCCCGCGACGCGCCTGGAAGGCGGCGCGCGGACTGATGTCGGTGGCCAGCAGGCGCTCGCAGCGGCCGGCCAGGCGCTCGGTGAGCACCCCGTTGGAGCAGCCCAGTTCCCAGCCGCGCTGGAAGGTGGGCTGGGTCAGACTGGCCATCAGCAGGTCGCGTTTGCGCTCTTCGTACCAGCGGGTGCGGTAGCCGAACGGATCTTCGTTGGCATGCAGGTCATCAAAGTACGGCTGGGCGCTCATGCGAAGTAAACCTCGTGATTTCTATAGAAGCGGGTGAGTACGTGGGCCGGCAGGATGGGCTCGGCGTGCAGCCTCGAGACATCGCCGGTCTGGGTGCGGAACTGTGCGATCGCTTCGCGCTTGTGCGCGGCGACAGCGGAAATGTCGAGCAGCTTCGGCTGTTCCCACGCCATGTGGGCGCAACCGGGGTCCAGCCAGTGCCAGCCCCAGACGGGGTACTCAAGACGTCTGCAGCCGACCGCCCGGGCCGCACGCCAGGCGGCGCGGCCGGCCGCTTCGTGATCGGGATGGCCATCGAAGCGCCACGGTGCCAGCACCAGGTCGTCTTCGCGCAGGGTCTGCCAAAGCCAGTCTTCGAGGCCGGCTTCGTGGTCGGTGACGCCCCCATCGGCAATGCCAAGATGGACAATGGCGCCGGCATCAATGGACAGCGCACCCAGCGCATCGCGCAGCTCTTCACGGCGTGCCTGGCGCAGGCGCTGCGGCGTCCACCAGCGCTCGCCCGGGTAGCAGGCCTCACCGTCGGTCACCGCAACGACCTGTACTTCCAGGCCGATGCCTGCGGCCGCACAGAGCAGCCCGCCACACGCGAGCACCTCGTCATCCGGGTGCGGCGCGACCACTACAAGCCGGCAAACGCCTGCACACAGGTCCGCAAGCGCGGTTTCAGGTTGTTGCCAGAGCCAGTCGCAGTGTTCCCACGCACGCTCCTCCGAACCCTGGCCGTGGATGGTGGCTACAGCGACCATGGCATCACCTGTCGGGCGCACTGCTCACCCAGCCACTGCCAATCCTTGTCGGCGTGACTCTGGCGCATGAACACCGTCAGGTCGGCCCAGCGCCGGGCATGGGCATCTTCCATGCACATCGGTGCTGGCCCAAGCGCGCGGCCGGCCAGATCAAGCACGTGCGTGGCGGCGCGCTCGACGACGCTGCGCACGCGTACCACCTGCACGCGGTGTGTCAGCTGCGGTGCTGCGTCGATGGCCATGGCCAGTTCCCGCAGCAGCGCGGCTGCCGGTGCCAACGCCAGATCGACCTTGCCCAGCAACCGCGCGCGCAGGCCCTCGCTGCAGCCGTGCTGCATGCGCTCGGCCAGGGCTGTCGCCGCACCGAACCATACTGCCGCGATGCCGGCGCCGCCGTGCCAGAAGCCCGGTCGTTCCAGATAGCCATCGATCGGACCCACCACTTCGGCTTCTGCGTCATCAAAGCGCACCGTGGTGGACGGCACACCGGCCATCCCAGCGGCCGGCCACGGCTCGCCATCCATGCAGTGCCACTGCGAGGCGTCCACCTTGTAAAGCTGCACGCCCGCCTCGCCGCGCACGGTCACCAGCGCGGTGTCGACCAGATTGCTTCCCGAGCACCACGGCTTGTCGCCGCGCAACCGGCCGTCGTGCTCCGCCCGCAGCGTGCAGGCCGGGCCCTCTGCCGCCCACACCGCCAGAAGTTGTTCTGAAGGCACGGGCACGCGCAATTCGTGCAGGATCGCGATCGCATCGTGATGGGCTTCCAGCACTTTGGCCAGGCACAGGTCTTCATGACCCAGTGCTGCCAGTGCACGCCAGCGTTCAAGGGTGCGGCCCTGGCCCGGAAGCGGAAGATCAGGCACCTGCAACAGGCGCTGCCTGGCAAGGTTGGACAACGGGGGAGGCAGGACGGGAGCAAGCATTTCGTGAACGTCGCAGGGGACAGAACTGGAACGTAGGCCTTCCCCGGTCACGTTGCTGTCTTGCCGATGTATCCGCTGGATGATTGCCGTGGATATGCATCGTCACGGCCGCTGCCCAACGTCACGATGAAGCATTCAGCTGCTGACTGTGATCCAGGTCGGCGCGTGATCGCTGGCCTTGTCCTGCAGGCGCACCCAGCGATCGACCCCGGCATCCTTCAGCCGCGACGCAAGCACCGGATTGAGCAGAAGGTGATCGATGCGCAGCCCGCGGTCGCGCTCGGCATGCTGGCGGAAGTAATCCCAGAACGTGTAGATGATCTTCTCGCCGTGCACCTTTCGCAGCGCATCGGTCCAGCCCTGCGCCAGCAATCGCTCGAACGCATCGCGGACCTGGGGTTGGAACAGCGCGTCACGTTTCCACGCCTTGGGGTCATACACATCCAGCTCAGTGGGGATGACATTGAAGTCGCCCATCAGCACCGCCGGGTGTGGAAGGTCGACCAGCGAGCGGGCATGGTCCAGCAGGCGCTGCATCCAGCGCAGCTTGTAATCGAATTTCGGGCCGGGCTGCGGGTTGCCGTTGGGCAGGTACAGTGCGCCCACGACGATGCCATGCACGGCTGCTTCCAGATAACGGCTCTGGCTGTCCTTGGGATCACCCGGCAACCGGCGACGGCTTTCGATCGGCATCGCGTCGCGCGCGAGCACTGCGACACCGTTCCAGCGCGCTTCGCCGCTCCAGATCGCGCCATAGCCCGCCTGCTCCAGCTCCGCCGCTGGAAACGCTGCATCCGTGGCCTTCAGCTCCTGCAGCGCGACCACGTCCGGCGCTTCACGGTCCAGCCATGCCAGCAGATGCGGGAGCCGCGGGCCGATCCCATTGACGTTGAAGGTCACGATGCGCAACGTTTTCCGACGTGGCATGGCGGAGGCCCCGGCTGGCCCAATGCACGATTCAAGGGTTGCCAGTATCCGCGCGGCCAGATGCACGCGCGGTGCACGGCCATTCACCCCCTGTCAGCGCCCTGCGCGGTAATCCATCGCCTGCAGATCCTGCAGCAGCGTCGGGCCACCCGGCTGCCAGCCAAGGCGTTGCCGGGTCAGCCCACTCGATGCCGGCAGATCCATCCCGGCGAACAGCGCGAACCAGCCAAATATCGCAGCTGCTTCTTCCTGCGTGATGCTGCGCACCGGCACGTCCAGCCCAGCAGCCACAACCTCGGCGATGCGTCGTGCGCTGATGCCTTCCTCGGCCACCGCGTGGTAACGCTCGCCGGTGTGACCGCGCTCCAGCGCCAGGCAGTACGCACGGGCGACGTCGTCCACATGCGCCGCCGACCAGCGGTTTGCACCTTCGCCCACATAGGCGGCCACGCCCTGCTGCCGGGAAATATCGATGAAGTAGCTGATCAGCCCTTGGCGGACGGTATCGTGCACCTGCGGCAGGCGCATCACCCGCACGTCCACGCCAGCCTCCAACAGCCTGTTGCCTGCGCGTTCGGAGGCGATGCGCGGGTTGCCATGGCCCGGATTGAACACGGTCTCCAGCGCCGGCTGGCCGGGCTCCGCTTCACCCATGCCGACGCCGGAGGTGATCAGCAACGGTCGCGCCGAACCCTTCAGCACCTCGCCCATCGCGCCGATCACCGCGGCATCCTGCTCGCAGTTGGCCGCAAAGCGGCTGAAATCGTGATCGAAGGCGGTGTGGATCACCGCATCGGCCGCCTCGGCTCCGGCGCGCAGGCTGGCGAGGTCGCCCAGTTCGCCATGCTGCACGTCGGCACCCGCTGCACGCAATGCCTCCGCACCCGCATCCGATCGGGTCAGGCCGATGACCTGGTGACCTGAAGCCTGCAGCTGTTGGAGTACGCGGCTGCCGATGAAGCCGGTGGCACCGGTCAGGAATACACGCATGAGGTCTGCCTCCACTGGAAAGTTTGCCCAGTATCCCGCTCGCCGCATCCTGTTAAAGTAGTGACGTTATACAGGTATAGCCACTGACAGGCAGGCGGTCACCGGCATGAACCAGCATTCGCTTGGCGAATTCCTCAAAAGCCGTCGCGCGCGGCTGGATCCAGCCAGTTTCGGCTTCGAAACCGGTCGCCGACGCACGCCCGGCCTGCGTCGCGAAGAAGTCGCGCAGCGCGCCAGCATCAGCCCGACCTGGTACACCTGGCTGGAACAGGGCCGTGGCGGCGCGCCGTCCGCCGAGGTGCTGGACCGCATCGCCGCCGCTCTACGGCTGACCGACGCCGAGCGCGAACACGTGTACATGCTGGGGCTGGGCCGTCCGCCGGAAGTGAAGTACCGCAGCGGCGACAGCATCTCGCCGCGCCTGCAGCGGGTGCTGGACGCCCTGCCCTACAGCCCGGCGCTGATCCGCACCCCGACCTGGGACGTGGTCGCCTGGAACCACGCCGCCACGGTGCTGCTGACCGACTACGCGCAGGTGCCGGCCCGCGAGCGCAACATCCTGCGCTTCATCTTCAGCAACAGCCGGGTGCGCGCGGCGCAGGACGACTGGAGCAGCGTCGCCCGCTTCGTGGTGGCGTCGCTGCGTGCCGATGCCATCCGTGCCGGGGCCGAGACCGAAGTGGCCGAACTGGCCGCCGAGCTCTCGGCCAGCAGCCCTGAATTCGCCGCGCTCTGGCGCAGCAACGACGTGGCCAGCGAAGGCGATGGCAGCAAGCGGCTCAAGCACCCGGAGCTGGGCCTGCTGGAGCTGGACTTCTCGACCTTTGCCGTGGAAGCGCGCCCGGACCTGTCGATGATCGTCTACACCGCCGGCACCCCGGAGACGCTGCAGCGGATCGCCGCATTCATCGAGGCGCGCCGATAGCCGTAGAGTCGAGCTTGCTCGACTGCCTTTGCCGCGGCATTGCGTGCAGTCGAGCAAGCTCGACTCTACCGGCAAGCCGGATTGCGGCGTTCATCGAGGCGCGGGGTGCCCGCCCCCGCCCTGTGGGAAAATAGCGCGCAGCTTCCCCCCGTTGGTTGTTGCAAGGAGTTCCTGATGTCCCCCTTCCCCTTCGATGCCGCGCTGTTCGACTGCGACGGCGTCCTCGTCGATTCCGAGCCGCTGGTGGCCCGCGTGCTGTCGGAAATGCTGAGCGAGCGCGGCTGGCCGCTGACCCAGCAGCAGGCCGGTGAAATCTTCCTCGGCAAATCCGTCGCCGGCCTGGCCGGCCTGATCGAGGAGCGTACCGGCAAGCCCTTCACCGATGAATGGCTGGATGAATTCCGCCGCCAGCGCAACGTGGCGCTGGAACGTGACCTCACTGAAATTCCCGGCGCCCCGGCCGCCGTGCGTGCAATCCAGGTCGCGACCGGCGGCAGGATTGCCTGCGCCTCCGGTGCCGACCTGCTGAAAGTGCGCCTGCAGCTGGGCAAGATCGGCATCCTCGATGCCTTCGCCGGGCAGATCTTCAGCGGCCAGGACCAGCCGCGCACCAAGCCGCACCCGGACGTGTACCTTGCAGCCGCCGCAGCACTGGGCGTGGACCCGACTCGCTGCGCGGTCATCGAAGACACCGTGACCGGTGCCACCGCAGGCGTGGCCGCGGGTGCCACGGTGTTCGGCTACAGCCCGGGCGGCCAGTACCACAGCACGCCCGAGGCCCTGCGTGCAGCCGGTGCGCATGTGATCTTCGAATCCATGCACGAGCTGCCGGCCGTGCTGGCCGCGTACGCCGCCAACGCTGCGGCGTGATCGGCGCTGCCGCCGCCCCCACCCGGGCGCGGCGGCATCACGTCACTAGGTGGGCATTACCAAGTGAACCGCGCCGTCGCAGTCACCGTGCGGCCAGTGCCGTAGTAGCACGACGACACGCCGGTGCAGGTCGACACGAAACGCTTGTCGGCCAGGTTGCTCACGTTCAACGACAGCTGTGTCCCCACCGCGCCGTACAGGCCGATGTCATAGCGGATGGCGGCATCCCACAGGGTGTACGACGGAATGCGGTACAGGTTGGCGCTGTCGCCATAGCTCTTGCCGTTGTAGCGCATGCCCGCCGCCAGGCTCAGGCCTTCCAGTGCACCGCTCTGGAAGGTGTAGTCACCCCACAGCGAGGTGGTCCAGTCCGGCACCATCGCCAGCTCGTTGCCGGCGTAGCCGTTGTTGCTGCGGGTCACTTCCGATTCCATCCACGACGCAGCACCGATCACGCTGAAGCCCGGCAGCGGGGTGACGCGGCCTTCCAGTTCGACACCGCGCACGCGCCCTTCGCCATCCTGCACCTGGCACTGGCTGGTGCCGGTGGTGCCGCAGGTGTTGTGGCTGCTGTCCGGGTCGTCGGTCAGCACGTTCTGCTGCCGCAGGTCGTACGCCGATACGGTGATCAGGCCATCAAAGCTGGCCGGCTGGTACTTCAGGCCCACTTCCCACTGCTTGCCGGTGATGGGATCGAATGCCGTGCGCTCGAAGGACTGCGTGGCCGTGCTGCCGGCCGGCTGGAACGATTCGGCATAGCTCAGGTACGGGGTCAGACCGTTGTCGGCCACGTACAGGATGCCGGCGTTGCCGCTGAAGGCATCGTTCTTGATATGGCTCGGCGCACGCGCGCCGTAACGATCGGTGGCCACGGTATAGGCCTGGGTCCAGGTGTCATCCTTGGTCCAGTCGTAGCGGCCACCAACGGTGAAGCGCCACTTGTCCAGCGCGATCTGGTCCTGCAGGTAGGCACCGGTCTGTCGGTTGATGCCGCCGGAATAGCCGATCGAGGTGGTGGCCGGGATGTAGCCGCTGTAGACCGGGTTGAAGATGTCGATCGCGGTTGGCGTATCGGTGGTCGTGCCCATCGCGCCGCGCGCCGCGGTCCAGTCGGCCTT
This sequence comes from Stenotrophomonas sp. S41, assembly GCF_016624625.1. Classification (NCBI taxonomy): domain Bacteria; kingdom Pseudomonadati; phylum Pseudomonadota; class Gammaproteobacteria; order Lysobacterales; family Lysobacteraceae; genus Stenotrophomonas; species Stenotrophomonas sp. S41. The sequence goes on from NZ_JACVTV010000002.1 coordinate 72,815, forward strand.
CTGCCAGTCCACGCCCAGCAGCAGGGTGTGCTCGGCGGCGCCGGTGCTGAACTTGCCGGTCAGGCGGGTATCGGCGGTATCGCCGCGCGAATCGCCCTCGCCCCAGGTGGCACGGCGCTTCTGTGTGCGGCCATCGGCATTCAGCGCGCCATTGGTGACCACGCTGCGGAAGGTCGACTCCACGTTCAACCGGCGCGCGCTCTGGCTCAGCGTCCAGTGCTCGTTGAAGGCGTGCTCGAACAGCCAGCCGCCCGACCAGATCGTGCGGTCGTAGGTGTTCCAGGTCGGCTCGCCGATGAAGGTGCTGTTCTTCATGTGCCCGTAGGGCGTGGCCACCAGGGTGCCGGCCAAAGGCAGGAACTGGTAGGTCGAGCCGCCATCGTCGCGCTGGTACAGGCCCAGCAGGGTCAGGCGCGTGTGCTCGGCCATCTGGAAGGTGTAGCTCGGCGCCAGGAACCAGTGCTCCTGGTCGGTGTGCTTGATCTGCGTGTCGCCGTCACGGTACAGGCCGACCAGGCGGCCCAGGTGGCGCTTGTCATCGCTGCCCGCGCCGACATCGAAGGCGGTGCTGTACTGGCCGTTGCCATCCACGCCCAGCTGCAGCACCTGCTGCTGGTCCGGGGTGGGCGTCTTGCTGACCTGGTTGACCATGCCGCCCGGAGCCACCTGGCCATACATCACCGCCGAGGGGCCCTTGAGCACTTCCACGCGGTCCAGGTTCCAGCTGTCGACCATCGTGCGGTTCCACTGGCCGCCCTGCGGCGCGCGCATGCCATCGACGGTGACGTTGTTGCTCCAGCTGCCGGCATCGAAGCCGCGGATGCGGAAGTCGTCGACACGGTTGTCGATGCCGGTGCTTTCCAGCGAAACGCCGGCCACATAGCGCATCGCCTCGTTGAGGTTCTGCACGCCGCGCGCGTCTAGTTCCTCACGTGCGATGACCGACACCGACCTTGCCATCTCGGCCACTGGGGTATCGGTCTTTGTCGCGCCGGAAGTGTGACTAATGGTGCGGTAGGCGTTGACGTGCACCGCGTCCAGATCGGTGGGCGTGGCGCCATCGGGCATCGCCGACTGGGCCTGCGCGGCCAGCGGCAATGCCAGCAGCGTGGCAACGGACACGGACAGCAGCGAGCGCATCGGCTCGCGGGAAAGGGAACGGGCGTTGGACATGGGGGACCTGCTTCTGGGAGCCGCGCCTGGGGCGGCGGCAGCGGCGCTGGTTAAGGGCGCGTTAAATCATAGCAGATGCGAATGGTTCCCACTACTATTGGAGCGACAATCGGTCGCAGCCTGACACGATGACAGGCCGAGCACGGTGCCTTAACCGGCCTTCCCTATCCTGTCTGCGCGCCGCACGCCTGCGGCGCATCCGCAATGGAACGCCCGAGGAGAATGCATGACCCGTCTGCACACCCTGATCGTCACCGCCGGCCTGCTGGCCATCAGCCCGCTCGCCCTCGCTGAAACAGTGAACCTGACCAACAGCGCCGACGGCGCCAACCGCGATGCCGGCATCACCGCGGTCAAGAAGAAACTCAACGACGCCTGCACCGAGCGCAAGGGAACGCCGAAGGCGGACTCATTCGAGGTGGTTTTCGAAAAGACCAGCGAGAACCCGAACGTTCCCAAGCCGTACTACGTGGACGGCAAGATGCAGTGCGAGCTTCCGGGCTGACACGCCTGCCCGGCTTCGCAGACCACTGCACCCGGGGTGGCCACAGCCACCCCATCCACGCAGCCGCGACGCGCACGCCGTCTCAGTGCGCCACCCGCTCCTTCGCCGGCCGCTCGATCATTTTCCAGCCATTGCCCGATGGATCACGGAATCCGGCGTCGACTGCGCCGTAGCGCTCGACCGGTTCCTGGGTGAACTCAACGCCTTTGGCCAGCAGCTGCGCATGGCTGGCGCGACAATCCTCGACAGCCAGCACCAGGGGCGGCATCGCGCCCTTGGCGACCAATTGCTGCAATGCCTGTGCGGTCGCCGTGTCGTGCACCGGCGGCCCTGGCTTGAACAACCCGAGCTGGAAGCCCTCATCGCCCGCGGCCTGCACGGTAAGCCAACGATACTCACCGCTGCCGACATCGGTATGCACCCTGAAGCCCAGGATCCTGACGTAGAAATCGAGTGCTTCGTCCTGGTCACGCACATAAAGGCCCACCACGTTCACGGTACCGGTCATAACCCCTCCTCTGTAGTGGGGCTCACGCTATCAAGCGCGGCGCGGCGTCGCTTCTCCAAAACTGCGGTCTTCAGGTCGGGGCGCTGCGCGGCACGGGCATGGCATTCCGGCATCGGCGCACGGGCATCCAGCTTGCTCCGCTCGCGCTCGCGGACCGCCCCTGGGCTGTTGCCCGCAATGTCGCGAAAGATGCGCCCGAACGTGCCGAGGCTGACCCAGCCGGTAAGTGCCGCGATCTCGGTGACAGGAAGATCGGTCTCCCGCAACAGGGCTACCGCGCGCTCGATGCGGCGGCTGAGCAGGTAGCGGTGAGGAGGTACGCCGAAGGCCTGCTTGAACGCGCGTGCAAAGTGGGCCACCGAAACCGCGCTGACTTCGGCCAGGCGCGCCACCGGCCAGTCTTCGTGGCTGGCCCGGTCGATCTGGTCCTTGGCGCGCAGCAGGCGACGCAGCAGTTCTGGGCTCTGGGACATGCGTCAAGCGTAGCCCATGCAGCTACAGCGCGGCACGCACCGCGCCCATCAGCTCCAGCAGGCTGAACGGCTTGGGCAGCAGGCTCATGCCGGTACCGAGGAAGGACTCACGCACCGCAGCCCGTTCGGTGTAGCCGGTGATGAACAGCACCGGCAGCACGGGATTGATCTCGCGCGCGGCATCGGCCAGTTCGCGACCGTCCATGCCGGGCAGACCGACGTCGGACAGCAGCAGGTCGAAGGCCGGGTCCTGCCGCAGATGGCGCAGGGCCTGGCGCGCATCCGCCGCCAACGTCACCTGGTAACCCGCTTCGGACAGCATTTCACCGACCATCATCCGCACCGAATCGGTGTCATCGACCAGCAGGATGCGCTCGGACTGGCCACGCGGCGGCGCGACCTGCTCGGCGCTCGTTTCCGCATGTGTCACTTCACCGGCGGGCAGCAGCAGCTCGACCTCGGTCCCTTCGCCGGGCTCGCTGGCGATGCGCGCCAGCCCGCCCGACTGCCGGGCGAAACCATAGGTCATCGACAGGCCCAGGCCCGTGCCCTCGCCCTGCGGCTTGGTGGTGAAGAAGGGTTCGAAGACCTTCGCCACCAGTTCCGGTGGAATGCCCGGCCCGTTGTCGATCACCTTCAGGCTGACATAGCGGCCCGAGGTCAATTCGTTCTCGCGCTGGACTTCGCAGGCCTCCGCGCGCAGACGGATCAGGCCACGGCCGCCCAAGGCATCGCGTGCGTTGATGACCAGGTTCAGCACCACGTTCTCGAACTGGTTGACGTCGGCGACGGCAACCAGCGGTTCCTCGCCGAGTTCGAACTCCAGCTCGATGTTCTCGCCGATCGAGCGGCGCAGCAGGTCTTCCAGCGAGCGCGTGCGCGCCACCAGGTCGAAGGGGCGCGAATCCAGCGGTTGCTTGCGGGCGAACGCCAGCATGCGCTGGGTCAACGCGGCGGCACGCTGGGCCGACGCGGCAGCGATGCTGCTGTACTGCGGAACTTTCTCAAGTCGCGACGACGACACGGCCAGTTCGATCATGTCCAGGCCGGAGATGATGGTGGTCAGCAGGTTGTTGAAGTCGTGCGCGATGCCGCCGGTCAACTGGCCCAGCGAATCCATCTTCTGCGCCTGCAGCAGCTCAGCTTCGGTACGGCTGCGCTCGGCGATCTGGTGGGCAAGCTCGGTGTTGGCGGTCTCCAGTTCGGCACGCTGTTCGCGGGCGCGCACATGGTGCTCGGTCACGTCCTCCACCACCACCAGCCCATGGCCGGTGCGGCGGTCAGGCGTCAGCCGCCACTGCGTGTTGCGCACGCCCTGGCGGCCCGCGATGGACAGCGCGCCCTGCCAACGCTCCTGCCGGGCCAGTGCGTCCTGCAGGTCCAGCACGAATTCCTTGTTGCTGCCCAGCAGGGCAAACAGCGAGCCATTGGCATCGGCCTCGCTGAGCAGACGGGCGAACGCGGAATTGCTTTCGCGGATCTGCAGCTGCTCATCCAGCACCGCAATGGGCGCGTTGACCTGGCTGAAGATCTCCTGGAACCGCGCATCCGCTTCACGCAGGGCTTCCTCGGCGCGTCGCGCGCGCAGCAGGCTGCGCAGCGTGGCCAGCAGCACATCGGGGTCCACCGGATGGATCAGGTAGCCATCGGCACCGTTGTCCAGACCGGTGATCATGTCGCCGGTGGCGATGGACGCGGCCGAGACGTGCACCACCGGCAGCAGCTGGGTGCGTGGCTGGGTGCGCAGCTGGCGCACCACGTCGAAGCCACTCATGTCCGGCAGGTTGACGTCCAGCACCACCGCGCCGAACTCCGAGTCGGCCAGCCGGTCCAGCCCCTCCTGTCCGGTGGCCGCCTCGCTGACACTGTAACCATGATGTTCCAGCACGCGCCGCACGGAATAGCGGGTGGCTGCGTTGTCATCGACCACCAATACGCGATCAGAGTGCGGCATGGGCGTCCTCCGTCGCCTCGTTCAGTGCTACCGGCAAGACTACATGGAAGGCCGAGCCGCTGCCGGGCAGGCTTTCCACCGCCACCCGGCCGCCCAGCAGTTCGGCAAACCGCTTGCACAGCGACAGGCCGAGGCCGGTGCCACGCAGGCGTTTCTGCAGCGGCGAATCGACCTGCACGAAATCCTCGAACAGCGCGGGCAGGAGCTCCGGGGCGATGCCGATGCCGGTATCGCGCACGGTGAAGCGGACCTCCGCATCGCTTTCCATCATCGCCGACACCACCACCTGCCCTTCCGGGGTGAACTTGATGGCATTGGAGATGTAGTTGCGCAGGATCTGCGCCAGCTTCTTGTCGTCGGTATAGAGCATCGGCAGCGGCGGCGGGTCCTCGAACACCAGCTCGATGCGCTGGTTGCTCTCCACCAGTGGCCGGAACATGCCGCGCAGGGCGGCGAACAGGTCCATCAGGTCGAACCAGCCCGGTGAAATGGTGATGCGCCCGGCCTCGATCTTGGCCAGGTCCAGCAGGTCGTCCACCATCTCGCGCAGCTCCGATGCCGAAGCGCTGACGAAGCGGACCTGGCGCAGCTGCTCATCGTTGAGCGGGCCGTCAAAACCGTCTTCCAGCAGCCGCGTCATGCTGAGGATGGAGCCCAGCGGCGTGCGGAACTCGTGGCTCATGTAGGACAGGAACCGGCTCTTCAGGTCGGAGACCTCGCGCAGCTGCACCGCCTGCTGGTCCAGCTCGGCATACAGCGCCAGCACGCCCTGGTTGGTCTCCTCCAGCTCGGCGCGCAGGGCGGCATTCTCGGCCGCAAGGCGGGTGTTCTCTTCCTGCATCTGTTCCTGCCCCATCACTACGCTCCCATGCGCAGGGCAACGATGCTGGCATCGTCACGACCACGGTCGAAATCCCGTTGCAGCACCGCCACCACCAGCGCCGGGTGCCGATGGACCAGGCCCGGATAGTCCTGCAACCGCCAGCGCCCCTGCAGGCCATCGCTGTGCATGATCAGCAGAGTGCCGTGCGCGGCGTGAACGTTGAATGCCTGCGCCTTGCGGTACTGCACGCCGACGATGCCCGGCATCGACGCCAGGCCGCGATAGGTCGTGGCATCGGCGATGCCGGCATTGATGTTGCCGATGCCGGAGAACTGCAGCTCGCCCCCGGCCAGCGGCAGGGTCGCCACGGCAACGGCACCGCCGCGGGTGCCGGACATGGCCTGGTGCAACGCTTCAATCAGCTGGCCAGGTGCATCCACGCCCGCTTCCGCGGCCCGGCGCGTGCCCTCCTGCGCCGCATCGGTGGCAGGCAGGCCATGGCCGAGGCCGTCGATCAGGGTCAGTGTCGCCTGCTCTTCCCGTACCGACAGGTGCCAGGCATCGCCGCAGGCTTCTTCGCCTCGCATCGCAAGACGCAGGGCACCGTAGGCGAGATCAATGCGTGGGCCGGCACGTTCGGGGTAGATTCGGGCCACCACGATCGTGCCACGCGCATCGGACCAGCTGTCGAGGAGCGATGCCTGGCGCTTTACCGCGCCCAGTCCCAGGCCCTGGCTGCCGCCGGTGGAATAGCCTTCCATCAATGCCTGCGACAGCACGAAGCCAGGGCCGGCATCCACGGTATACAGCTCGACACCGCGGGCGTCGCGCCCTTGTACGACCGAGAGATACACCTTGCCGCCGCCACCATGGCGCAACAGGTTGCTGGCCAGCTCGCTGGCGGCCAGCGCGACCCGTCCACTGTCCGTTTCATCGAAACCGATCCGCGCGGCCAAGGCCAGCGCCTCGCGACGCACCTGCCCGACCTGGGTCGGTTCCTCCACGGCCACGACGCGGGTGACGTGGCCGGAGAAATTCACGTCCATTTGGTGATGGCGATGCGCGTGCCCTGGCCCGGTGCACTGTCCAGCTCGAAGACATCCACCAGCCGGCGTGAGCCGGACAGGCCCAGGCCCATGCCCTTGCCCGACGACCAGCCATCCGTCAGCGCCTGCTCGATGTTGGCGATGCCGGGCCCCTGGTCGGAGAACACCAGGCGTACGCCACGGCGCAGCCCTTCATCCAGCAGTTCCCAGTCCATCTGCCCGCCACCGCCGTAGATGACGGTGTTGCGCGCCAGCTCACTGGCCGCGGTCACCAGCTTGGTCTGGTCGACCAGCCGCAGCCCACAGGCCACTGCCGCCTGCCGCACGACCTGGCGTGCCAGCACCACGTCCTGCTCGACCCGCACGGGTAACGTCCCCTGGCGTGCGGTCATGGCAGTTCATCACTCTGGCGCAGCAGTTTCATGCCGCGCTCCACGTTCAACGCCGTGCGCACGCCGCTCAGGTCCAGGCCGAGTTCGACCAGGGTGATGGCCACGGCCGGCTGCATGCCCACCACCACGGTGGTCGCGTCCATCACCCGCGACAGCGCGGAGATGGTGGCGATCATGCGGCCGATGAAGGAATCGACGATGTCCAGCGAGGAGATGTCGATCAGCACGCCGCGCGCGGAGGTGCTGCGGATACGCTCACTGAGGTCGTCCTGCAGGTTCAGCGCCAGCTGGTCGTGCATGTCCACCTGGATGGTGACCAGCAGCAGGTCGCCCATCTGCAGGATCGGGATGCGGTCCATCAGCGGTTGGCCTGGCTGACGGTCAGGCCGTTCCGCTTCAGGGCCAGCGCCAGGGCGTCGGCCAGGTTGGCCTTGGTGACGATGCCCTGCAGGTCCAGGCCCAGGTGCACGATGGTCTGCGCGATCTGCGGACGCACGCCGCTGATGATGGCGTCGGCGCCCATCAGGCGGATGGCGGTGACGGTCTTCAGCAGATGCTGGGCGACCAGCGTGTCCACGGTGGGCACGCCGGTGATGTCGATGATGGCGATTTCCGAGCCGGTGTCGACGATCCGCTGCAGCAGCGATTCCATCACCACCTGGGTACGCTGCGAGTCCAGCGTGCCGATCATCGGCAGTGCCAGCACGCCTTCCCACAGCTTCACTACCGGGGTGGACAGCTCCAGCATCTCTTCCTGCTGGCGCTGGATGACATCCTCGCGGGTGCGCTGGAAGGCTTTCACCGTGTGCAGGCCGAGCACGTCCAGCAGCTCGGAGATCGACCACAGCTGTTCGCCGAGCGCCTGCGGATCGCCACTGTGGTGCTGCTGCAGCAGCTGGAACAGCGGCCGCTTCAGCGAAAAGATGAAGGTGGCCGTCTCCGAGGACGTGAAGCCCTTGATCGCGCGGTCGCGCGAGAGGTCTTCGAGGAAATGGCGGATGGCCTGCCATTCGGCGCCGTGCAGGTTGCCTGCATCGGCGGCCGACAGCGAGGGCAGGAGCAGCTGCCAGAATTCATTGACCTGGATGTCCAGGTCGCGCGCACCGATGCGGCTGTCATCGTTCTGGCCGGCGGCATTGAGGTTGTCACGCCACTGCGCGATCAGGGTCGACTGATGCTCACGGATGAGATCGATGGTGCGCTGCTGCAAAGCCGCCATGGGTACGGTCCAGGTAGTTGGAAACGCCGGGAGCCGTCCTGTCAGACAAGCTCCCTACTCGTCAGGAAGCGTATTAAGCACTGTGAAGACGTTTTCGTCATGTGAAATTGCCGGGCATTCCGTCCTTACAGCGCTCAGCGCGCCATCGCTCGATTGGCCTGCTCCTGCTGCACCTGCTGTTCCTGCTGCCCGGCCTGTGTGTGCTCCGTGCCGCGCTCGGCAGGCTGGGGCAGCTCGCGCACCTGCTCGCTCACCGGCGTGGCGACGGCCTTCGCGGTGTCCGCGCAGGCGATCTGCCGATCAGCCGCATGCGCTTCACCCTGCACGGCGAACGCGTAGCGGCCATCTTCGCTGAGCACGGCTTCATCGATGCGCTCCATGCCGTTGCGCCGCGCCGCCACCAGCAGAGCCATGCTCAGGCGCTCGCTCATTTCGTCCGGGGTGCGGCCCATGGCCTGATCCAGGCTGCGGACCGCGCCCTGGCTCTGGCACCACATCGTGTGGTCCGGGCTGCTGGCATGCCGCGGGTCCTGTTGCGGCAGCAGCGGCGACGGCGGCGGCAGGTCCTGCAGGTGGTCACCGCGCACGGTGGCGTCGATCTTCTGCAGGTCCTGGCCGCCGGCGGCGGCGACGTGGAACAGGCGCTCGGCCATGCCATAGGCCGAATGCCCCTGGTTGCGCGCCAGCGCCACAGCGAAGGCATCGACATCCTGCTGCGGCCTGCCCTGTCCGTCCTCGGCCAGCAGATGCCAGGCCGGGCCCATCATCGGGTTGTCCTTGACCATCGCCTGGGTGCGCTGCATCAGCCCGCGCATCTGGCCCTCGTCCAGCACCAACGTGTTCACTTCGCCGGCTTTCAACGGCCCGTGCACATCGTTGCCGGCCCGCCCGGCCAGCGCACTGTTGGCCAGGCTGGCGATCTGCTCGCCATTCGGGTTGTCCTTCAGGTCGAAGGTGAATTCGTAGCGGCGCTGCGCAGGATCTTCCTTGCCGTCGGCACCGTAGGCGCTGATGCGGCTCATCGGCAGGTTGCCGCCGTACTCCAGGTTCATCCGCTCGGTATAGCTGCCATCCTCGCGGCGCACGCGGACGATATCGCCGGCATTGCGCTGGCCGGCCAGGTCGACGCCCAGCTTGTCGTTGTAGTCCAGCTTCAGGCGGGTCTGCGAATTCATGCCGATCCGCTCGATGGTGGCCAGGTCCTGCACGCCCGGCGTGGCGGCCTGCATCCGCCCGGTCTCGACGAACTGCGCGTAGGCCGCGCGGCCATCGGCCTGCTCCAGATCGAACGTCGCACTGCGCACCGACGACTGCCCCAGTCCATCCTGGCGGCCGGCAACGGCGCTGAACCTGCCTGCCGAGAAGCCCACGCCATTGAAAGCCTCCACGGCCTCGTTCGGGCCCGTGCTGACGCGCACCCGGCCATCGCTGAGGCGATCGACGCGGTAACTGGCGCCCTGCGCTTCGGTCAGCTGGCTCTCGACGGCCATGTTGCGGAAACGCGCTTCCATCTGCGTGCCGGTGAATTGCTGGCCATCGAGGATGACGCTGCCACCGCGCGGGATGGTGGTCGGGTCCAGTGGGCTGACCTCGCGCGGATCGGTGGCGTCGTTCTGCGGCAGGGCCACCTTGTAGCGTCCACGGCCACCGGCGGTCACCCCACCTTCGACGATGCCCGCCTTCAGCTGGCTGCGAGTGGCATTGGCCACCTCCAGCTGGAACTCGTTGCGTCCATCGACGACCGTTTCAGTGACGGCGGCGCTGGCATCGACGAACTGTCCCGCAAACTTCGTCCCGGCCAGTTTGCGTTCGGCGCTGGACTTAACCCCGGTCTCGGAGACCGTCACGCTGCCGTCGCGCGACGTCCGCCGCGCTTCGTGCACGCTGGAGGTGTAAGTGGGATCGAAGGCCGCCTTGTCCGCGGCGTCGTAAGCGGTGGTGCTGTCCTTGCCAGCCTGTGCAGTCATGCCATGGGCTCCTTGTACGTAGCCCGCGATTATAGACAGGCGATATCGGCAGGCATTCACATCATCACGCAGTGATGTTCGGGATAGTGACGCACGTCCCACCCGTTGAAGAGCCCGGATGCCCGCATTTCCCGCACGTTTCACCCACTGGCCGCGCCGCTGGCGGCTGCTGGCCTGGAGCGTTGCCGGCGTTTACGCGCTCTATCTGCTGGCAGGCAATATCTTCCTCAACACACCGCTGTTCGACCTTGCCACCAACCGCAAACCGCAGAAGTTCGTGATGCGCACCGGCCCGGCCATCACCCTGCTGCCGGGGCATGTCATTGCCTGGAACGTGCACATGCGCGGCCATGTGAACCACACGGTCTATGTGCTGCACGCCGACCGTGCCAGTGCCCGTCTGGCGTTGTGGCCGTTGTTCCACCGCGAAGTGCGCGTGCCGCACCTGCAGGCCAGTGGCGTGTCGGCCGAAGTCACCCGTGTCGACGATGTCGTGCCACCGCCACCGCGTGGCAACCAGGGCTGGACCCTGCGCTTCGATGCCATCCACAGTGATTCCATCCAGCACGCGCGCTTCGGCAAGCTGCTGATCATCGGCCAGGGCCAGGGCACGGTCGGCTTCCGCAAGCAGCTTCGTGGCGGCCCCTCGGAACTGTACGACTCGCAGGTGGCCTTCAGCGATGCCAGGGCCAGCTATGACGGCGTGCAGCTGCTGAACGCGATGAAGGTCGAGGCAACGTTCGGCTACCCGTGGCATTACCGCGACCAGGCGCCCGGCCTCGCCAAGTTCGAGATCCTCCGCGGCGCATTGAAGGTGGATGCCCGCAGTCACGGCATCCGGGTGGACACCGACGCTCGCACCTTGGCGGTATCCAGCTCACCCAGCACGGGCCAGCTGCAGGCCGACATCACGCTCGACCGCGGCACCCTGCAGCCGGGCAGTCGCGCGGTGTGGCGGGTGCCGTTGCAGGCCGGCGCCGGCGCCCCCGATCGCGGCACGCTGGCCCTGCAGTTGAACGCCGCGCAGGACATCCGCCTGCAGGCGCGGCTGCCGGCGCGCAAGGACACGGGCGCCTCGCTGGATGCCGACCTGCACATCACGGGGCGGAAGATTCCCTTCCGCGAACCCGGCCAGCTGATCGAGCGCACCTCCGGTCGGGTACAGGGCGAATGGACCTTTACTTCGCTCAACTGGATTCCCGCTCTGTTCCTGCGCAAGCCCTGGGTGCAGCTCGACGGTGGCGGCACCGTGCGGGCCGATCTGCAGTTGAAAGCGGGTGAGCTTGCGGCCGGCAGTACGGTGGATATTCCCGAAGCGGCAGCGACCGCGGAGGTGGCCGGCGTGCGCATGACCGGTACGGCCAGCGCGCACGGCGAGCTGGCGCCCGGTACGCCGACCCGCGCCACGCTGGATGTGCGGGTGCCGCGCTTCAACGCACGCGCTGGCGGTGAGAAAGGAGACACCTTGTTCGACGGTCGCGACCTGTCGCTGGTGCTCAGTGGGGATGGCCGCCTGCGTGAGTTCCGCAAGGACATGCGTGCGCGCCTGCGTTTCAGCAATGCCACCATTCCCGACCTGACCGCCTACAACCGCTATCTGGGCAAAGGCCAGGCCCGGCTGCTGGGTGGCACCGGCACGCTCACCGGCGATGTGGAGCTGGATACCGACGGCCGGGTCGGCCATGGCACCGCCACCCTGCTCGGCAACGGCGCGCGCCTGCAGGTGGCCGGCCTCGACCTGCTTGGCAATGCACAGGTCGACGCCACTTTGCGCCGCGCCGACTTCAAGCAGCGCTACTTCGACCTGTCGGGCACGTCGGTGCAACTGCGCAACGTGCGGGTTGGCCAGCAGCAGCGCAAGACGCCCTGGCAGGGACGCGTGCAGTTCAGGCAGGGCCGCATCGATGCGCAGGCACCGTTCCGGGTCGATGCAAGCGCGGCGCTGACCATGAGCGATGCCGCGCCCCTGCTGGCGGTGTTCGCCGAGCGTGGCGACTACCCGCGCTGGGCGCTGTCCCTGCTCGATTCCGGGCAGGTGAACGCAACCACCCGCCTGCGCTGGCAGGCAGGCCATCTGGTGCTCGACGGCCTGGAAGCCGAGAACGAGCGGCTGTCCCTGCGTGCGCGGCTGGATCTGCTCGAGCAGAACAAGCGCGGCGATCTCTACCTGCGTTGGGGGCTGCTGGGTGCCGGCATCGAGATGAAAGGCAAGCAGCGCCAATGGCATCTGGCGGGTGCGCGCGAATGGTTCGACGGCCGCCCGGCCCTGCTGCCTGCAGACGGCGCAGCCGGCACCGCGGACTGAGCGTTGCGGGGCCTGCATCCAACACGCGCCGGTCTGCGTAGACCGGGTGCGATGGCAAATGTTCGAGAGGATCAGTGATGAATCACAGAAGACAGCTGTTCGGCCTGGCGGGTTGGCTGGCACTTACGCTCGCTGCAGCGGCATTGGGCGCGCGCGCCTCGATCACCGCCGCGCAGTTCTACGGGCAGCTGGTCCAGCCCAGCTGGGCGCCGCCGGCCAATGTGTTTGGACCGGTCTGGACACTCTTATATGTATTGATGGCGCTCAGCGCGTGGCTGATCTGGCGCCAGGGCGGTTGGCGCAGCAATCGGACGGCGCTCGGATTGTACGTCGCGCAACTGGTCGTCAACGTGCTCTGGAGCTGGCTGTTCTTCGCATGGAAGCTCGGCGGCGCGGCGTTCGCCGACATCCTGCTGTTGCTGGTGCTGATCGTGGCCACGATGCTGGCGTTCGCGCGCCGCAGAGCACTGGCGGCGTGGCTGCTGCTGCCTTACCTGGCCTGGGTCAGCTTCGCCACCGCACTCAACCATGCGGTCTGGCAGCTCAATCCTTCGGTGCTCTGAGCGCGGCTCAGGCGGCGGGTACGGCCGCCGCCCGCCAGTCCCGCAGCGCGGCGCCGGTGAACGACTGCTGGCCACAGCCCGACGGGCAGCGCACCACGCGGGCGGACGAGGTGCTGACCAGGCCAGCGCCTTCCTCTGCCCTGAAGACTGTCTCGCACGCCGTGCAGCGCGCCACCAGCGCATAGAGATGGACGATGCGGCCGCTGCAGGGATCCTGCAGGGCACTGACGTCGAGCAGTTCGAAGTGGGCACTGTCCGCCATCGGTCGACGCGGGAAGGAAGGATGACGATCGAAGGAAGGAACGGAAGGCTGCAGGTCCACGCGGCGTCGCCATGAGGGGAGTGGCTTTACTGTATGCAGCCGCGCGTGCAGCACGCGTGCAGTGCCGATGCAGCTGCTGCGAAGGCGCGCTGTGCCTTCACCCGAAGCTTGCTGAATTGTTCAGCGTTTCAGTCCTGAGTCTTCACATTAAAGAGTGGTATGCGAATCACGGTTTTTGCTTCACCATGTAGCGATGGCTTTTTCTTCCGACTCAGACGTGCGTCGTGGCGTGCATTCCGGCGCTGCCTACCTGCCCCGAACCGCGAGTACTGCTGCTGATGTCATCTGCTGAAACCGCGCAGGACACCGCGCTGGACCTCTGCGCGCGTGAGCCCATCCACACGCCGGGTGCCATCCAGCCTTACGGCGTGCTGCTGGTGGTCGACCCGCACTCGCTGCAGGTCCTCGAGCGCGCGGTGAGCGAGCCAGCCCTGCTTGAACGCTTCGGCGACCCGCTGGGACAGTCGCTGGCCGACGTGCTGGGCGGCGCGCTGGCGGGCTGCATCGCGCCGGTCGGCCAGGTGGCCATGGACAGTTCGGTGCACCTCGGCTCCATCGAGCTGCCGGACTACGGGCGGCACCAGGTGCTGGCCCATCGCTCGCCGCAGGCGCTGCTGCTGGAGCTGGAATCACCGGTGGCGGGCCAGCCGACCTCGCTGGAAGCCCTGTATCCCGCCATCCGCCAACTGATGGCGGCCATCGAGACCGCCAGCACGGTCGAGGCGCTGTGCCAGATCGCCGCCGAGCACATGCGCGCGATGACCGGCTTCGACCGTACTCTGGTCTATCAGTTCGACAGCGGCTGGAACGGCATCGTCATTGCCGAGGATGGCAACGGGGTACTACCCTCCTATCTCGACCTGCGCTTCCCCGAGTCGGACATCCCGGCGCAGGCGCGCGAGCTGTACCGCCGCAACCGCGTGCGCCTGATCGCCGATGCCAACTACAGCGCGGTGCCGCTGGTTCGCGCTGCGCAGCATGCCGATGCGGCGCCGACCGACCTGAGCCTTTCCGTACTGCGCAGCGTCTCGCCGGTGCACCTGCAGTACATGCGCAACATGGGCACCGGCTCATCGATGTCGGTGTCACTGATCCACGAAGGCCAGCTGTGGGGCCTGGTGTCCTGCCACAGTGCGGATGCCCGGCGCCTGCCCTACCCGGTGCGCACCGCCTGTGAGTTCATGGGCCAGATCGCCTCGCTGCAGATTGCCCTGAAGGAACGGGCCCGTGCGGTGGAAGAACGCATCAACCGCCGCTCGGTGCTGGTCCGGCTGCTGGGGCGCATGGCCGGTGACGAAGAGTTCATGGCTGCGCTGCGCCAGGATCCGGCCAGCCTGATGTCGCTGACCAACGCCGCCGGCGCTGCGATCGTGCACAAGGGCGACTGCCTGCTGGTCGGGCACTGCCCCGCCCGCAACGAGGTGCTGGATCTCGCCCACTGGCTGGCCAGCGAGCACGCCGGCGACGAGGTCTATGCCACCGATCACCTGGCCAGCACCTGGCCCGCGGGCGAAGCCCTGACCGACACCGCGAGCGGCCTGCTGGCGGTGTCGATCTCCCAGCTGCACGACAGTTTCCTGATGTGGTTCCGCCCCGAAGTGGTGCGCACCGTGCGCTGGGGCGGCGACCCGCGCAAGACCGCGACGCCGGGAACCGTGCTGTCACCGCGCAATTCCTTCGAAGCCTGGAAGGAGACCGTGCAGCAGCGCAGCCTGCCCTGGAATGATGCCGACCGGGATGCCGCGCACGAGATGCGCACCGCCATCGTCGACATCGTGCTGCGCAAGGCCGAGGAGATGGCCGAGCTCAACGAGCAGCTCCTGCGCAGCAACAAGGAGCTGGAGGCGTTCTCGTACTCGGTCAGTCATGACCTGCGTGCGCCGTTCCGGCACATCGTCGGCTATTCCGAGCTGCTTGGCAGTTCCGCCGCCGAACGCCTGAACGCCACCGAGCGCCGCTTCCTGGACACCATCGTCGAATCGGCCAAGTCGGCCGGCACGCTGGTCGATGACCTGCTGAGCTTCTCGCAGATGGGCCGCTCGACACTGGGCCGCATGCGCCTGGACATGGGCGCCCTGGTCAGCGATGTGCGCCGCACCCTGGCCTTCGACTATGCCGGGCGCGAGGTCGAGTGGAAGGTCGGCGCGCTGCCGGTCATCGAGGCCGACCCGACGATGATGCGCCTGGTCTGGCAGAACCTGCTGTCCAACGCCGTCAAGTTCACCCGCGAACGTGAGCACGCCCTCATCGAGATCGGCTGTGAACGCACCGACGAGGAGAACGTTTTCTTCGTCCGCGACAACGGCTGCGGTTTCGACATGCGTTATGTGGACAAGCTTTTCGGCGTTTTCCAGCGCCTGCACCACGTCGAGGAATTCGAAGGCACCGGCATCGGCCTGGCCAATGTCCGCCGCATCGTCGGCCGCCATGGCGGCCGCACCTGGGCCGAGGGCGCGCTGGGCAAGGGCGCCACGCTTTACTTCACCCTGCCCCATCAAAACGGAGAACACCCATGAGGGATCTGCGGCCCATCCTTCTGGTTGAAGACAGCCCCAAGGATGCCGAGCTGACGATGGCAGCACTGGCACGCTGCCAGCTGCTGAACGACGTCATCCATGTGCGCGACGGTGCCGAGGCACTGGACTACCTGCGCTGCGAAGGCGCCTATGCCGGGACGCAGCATGGTGGCCCGGTGGTGGTCCTGCTCGACCTGAAGCTGCCCAAGATCAATGGCCTGGAAGTGCTGGAACAGGTGCGCAACGACGCGACGCTGAGCAGCACGCCGATCGTCATGCTCACCTCGTCGCGCGAGGAGCAGGACCTGGTGCGCAGCTACCAGCTGGGCGTCAACGCCTTCGTGGTCAAGCCGGTGGATTTCAAGGAATTCTTCGACGCCATCCAAGGGCTGGGCATGTTCTGGGGCATCACCAACCAGCCGCCACCGCACCCGTCCGTCGGAACAGGCCCCCGCGATGCGTGATGCCACGCGCCGTGCTTCGCACCTGCGCATCCTCATGCTGGAGGACAGCGCGCTCGATGCGGAGCTGATCACGGCGCAACTGCAGCGGGGCGGGCTGGATTTCGAGATCGAGCGCCTGTGGACCCGCGACGCCTTCATTGACGCGATCGAGAGCGATCGTTTCGACGTCATCCTGGCCGACCACGTGCTGCCAGGCTTTGACGGCGATGCCGCGCTCGACCTCGCGCGCGAGCGCGCGCCGCACATCCCCTTCATCTTCGTTTCCGGCACCCTGACCGAAGAACTGGCGGTGCAGGCGCTGACACGTGGCGCGCGTGACTATGTGGTCAAGCAGCGCCTGCAGCGGCTGCCCGACGCGATCCGTCGCGCGCGCCAGGAAGCCAGCGAGCGCAACCAGCTGACCCAGGCCCGCGCGGCGCTGGACGAAAGTCAGGCGCAGCTGCAGCAGATCACCGATGCCGTGCCGGCGCTGATCGCCCACCTCGGCACCGACCACCGCTACCGCTTCGCCAACAAGGCGTTCCTCGACTGGCACGGCACCGACCTGCAGAGCATCCTCGGCCGGACCGCCGCGGAGGTTGGCGGCGAGGAGGCCTTCACCAACGCCCTGCCCAGCCTGCAGCGGGTACTGGCTGGCGAACGCGCCAGCTTCCAGGTCACCCTGGTGCACCGCAGTGGCGAGTCGCGGTTCCTGCAGATGGACTGCGTGCCCGAGCGTGCCGCCGATGGCAGCGTCACCGGCTATACCTGCCTGGGCAGCGATGTGTCCTCGCTGAAGCGTGCCGAGCTGGCGCTGCGCGAGGACAATGAATCCCTGGAACGGCAGGTGCAGGCGCGTACCGCCGAACTGCAGGCCAGCAAGCGGCGCCTGCAGGCCATCTTTGAATCCAGCTTCCAGCACCAGGTGCTGCTGGACCGCAGCGGCCGCATTGTCGATGCCAATGTCGCCTCGCTCGCCGCGGTACTGGCCGAGAAGGACGATGTCATTGGCCTGCCCTTCTGGGAATCGCCGTGGTTTGCTGCGACACCCGAGCTGGCCGGCGTGGTCGAACAGGCCGTGGCCGATGCCGCGCGCGGCCGCAGCGCGGTGCAGGCGATGGACCTTGAACTGCCCACCGGTCGCCGCAGCTTTGATTTCACGTTCCGCCCGCTGCAGGGTGCCGAGGGCACGGTGACCGCCGTGGTCTCCGAGGCCGTGGAAACCACCGCCCGCATCCAGGCCGAGCACGCGCTGCGGCAGGCCCAGAAGATCGAGGCCGTGGGCCAGCTCACCGGTGGCATCGCCCATGACTTCAACAACATCCTGACCGTGATCGCCGGCAACGTCGAGCACGCGATGCTGCTGAACCAGCGTGACGGCCAGCCCGGCAACATGAGTGCGCGTGCGCTGGACAATGCCCTGAAGGGCGTCGGCCGAGCGGCCAGCCTGACCCAACGGCTGCTGGCGTTTGCGCGCAAGCAGCCGCTGCGCAGCCAGGCGGTCAACCTCAACGACGCGCTGCTGGGCATGCATGACATGCTGCAGCGGGCACTGGGCGAACTGGTCCAGCTGGACATCCGCACCGGCGAAAGCATCTGGTGCGTCGAACTCGACGTCAGCCAGCTCGAGGCTTCGGTGCTGAACCTGGCAGTGAACGCGCGCGACGCGATGCCCGGTGGCGGGCGCCTGGTGGTGGAGGTCGACAACAGTCACCTCGACCATGACTATGCCGCGCTGTTCCCGGACGCGACGCCGGGCGAATACGTGATGCTGCGCGTGCGCGACAACGGCCACGGCATGTCCGCCGATACGATGGCCAAGGTGTTCGAGCCCTTCTTCACCACCAAGCAGGTGGGCCGTGGCACCGGCCTGGGCCTGTCGATGGTGCACGGCTTCGTCAAGCAGTCCGGCGGCCACGTCCTCATCGATTCGGTGGAGGGCGGCGGCACCAGCATCACCATGATGTTCCCGCGCTCCATGCTGGACCTGCCCTGCGAGACCGCCGTGGCGGCCACCGGCCTGGCCGGTTACGAGCCGCGCGAAGAGACGATCCTGGTCGCCGAGGACAATGACGATGTGCGCGCCTACACCGTCGAGGCGCTGCGCCAGCTCGGCTACCGCGTGCTGGAAGCGCACGACGGGCCGTCCGCGCTGCGCCTGCTCGAGCGTCCGGATGCGAAGATCGACCTGCTGTTCTCCGATGTGGTGATGCCGGGGATGTCCGGCTGGGCGCTGGGCCGTGAAGTGCGCGAACGCTGGCCGGAGGTCGCCGTGCTGTTTACCTCGGGCTATCCGCGCGACCACGATGCGGCCGGCAGCAAGGGCCGTTCGGCACCGCTGCTGTCGAAGCCGTTCACCCGCAGCGATCTGGCCGAGTCGATCATCAGCGTGCTGAAGGATCGCGCGCCAGCGCGTTGATCTGCGCGCATTCCACGACCATCGGCGGTGACGGCATCCGGGCCAGCGCGATCATCGCCTTGCCGATGCTGCGGTTGCTGGTGGTCAGCGCCGGCAGCAGCCCCTCCGCCATGGCCATCAGCGGGCGGGCCAGCAGATAGAACGGCTTGAGCAGCGTGTGTCGCGTGCCGGTGCCGGACACCGGCCTCACGCCGGCCGGTCGCAGCATCACCGTGCGCACCGGCAGATCGGCAAGCGCCTGCTCGGTCTCACCCTTCACCCGCAGCGGCATGATCCGGCTGTCCGGGTTGGCATGTGCACCCGATACATACAGGAAGCATCCACCGGGATTGGCTGCCGCCCACGCCTCAGCGACGGCGCGGGTCACCTGCAGCGTCACCTGGCGGTATTCGGGCTCGGCCGTGCCCACCGGTGGTGCGCCCGCACAATAGAAACAGGCGTCGAATCCAGCGAGCGCATCGCCCAGGGTGGCGGCTCGCTGGAAGTCCGCCAGTACGATCTCGTCGACGTTGCCCGGCACGCTGCCCGGGCGGCGCACCAGCGCGGCGACGTGGCCGACATCCGCGGACTGCAGGCAGGCCTGCAGCACGCCCTGCCCGACCAGCCCGGTGGCGCCACCAGCAGCACCCGCATTGCATTGCCATTGCCATTGCCCATCGGGCTTTCCTCAAGCGTTCTAGAGCTTTACGAACCGCTGGATCTTGCGCGCCAGCCAACCGCTGAACACCAGCGGTGCATCCAGCGCCGATACGCAGATGCAGGGCACGCCCGGTGCGGTGACCGGCTGGTGCTCCACGTCTTCATCCAGATCAGCCACATCGCCTGGCGCGAACAGACCCAGCGCATCATTGTAGGCGCCGCGCAGGATATGGGTGAGCTCGCTGCGGCCGTGGCTGTGCATCGGCAGGCACTTGCCCGGCGCGATCTTGAGCATGATCAGCGAGGGCATTTCCGCAGAGCGGATGCAGTGCACGCCCGGTGCGATCCAGCGCCAGTGAAGCGCAGCCAGCGAGCGACCGAAGTACGGGTGCAGGGACGCCGGCAGATGGTCCGCGCTCACCTCCGGCCGCTCCACCGGCGGCGCGGCCGGCCGCGCGACGGTCATGGCAGCCACCGCAGGCTCGTCACGCTCCAGCTCGGCCAGCATGGCCGCACGCAGCGCCTGGCTGCGGCCGCCAACCACCATCGGCTGGGTCTGTTCGATCAGCGCCGCACCGATGGCCTCGGCCTCGCGCAGGCGCTGGCGGCAATGCGGGCACTGCTCCAGGTGGGTGCCGGCAACCACGCTCAGCGGCGCCGGCAACGCGCCGGCCGCATAGCTCAGCAGGGTCGATTCGTGCAGGTGGTGGTGCGGGTTCATGGCATGCCCCCCACCTTTGCCTGCAGTTGCAGGAAGGCCCGACGCAGGTGTGATTTCACCGTGCCCAGCGGCATGGCCAGCGCCTCGGAGATCTCGCCGTGGCTCTTCGCCTCGAAATAGGACATGCGCACCAGCCGCGCCTGCACTGCCGGCAGTTCGTTGATGCGCTGGCGCAGGCGCGCCTGGTCGGCATAGTGCTCGGCGCTGCTGTGAGACTGCGCGTCGCCGCTGGCAGCCTCCTCCACAGCAGCCTGCACCTGCATCCAGCTGCGCTCGTGGCGCACCCGGTCGATCTGCAGGTTGCGCGCGATCCGGTACAGCCAGGTGCTCAGCGCACCCTGCGCCGCATCGTAGTCGGCCGCACGCAGCCACAGGCGCAGCAGGCATTCCTGCGCAAGCTCCTCGGCCACCGCTTCGGGCGCGCCGAGCCCGCGCAGGTAGACACACAGGCGCGGCATGAAATGGTCATAGATGCGCATGAAACAGGTGCGGTCGCGCAGGCGCGCCACACCGTCCATGTCACCGGTCCAGTTCGTCGGCTCGCTGCTTGGCTGCTGGGAACTGGACACGATGCGTGCGGCGTCGAAGTCAAAGGAAGGGCTGGCGGCGTCAGGGTACATCCGGGCGGCGATCAGGCAGGTGAAGGGGTCTGTGTGCTGTACGCACCAGAGCCCGGTTTGGATGCAGCGCACCGCCCTGCATCCAGCTGGGCCTGTGGTGCGTATGTTCAGCAGGCCAACCTGCCAGGACCCCCATGCATACCGCCGGGCTGCTGCTGTACCTGTCCACCGTGGCCAGCGCCACGCCCCTGCTGCGCAGCGAAGGCGTTGCCAGCCTGGCCGACGGCACCCCCGCCTACCGCGAGGTGCACTGGCGGCGCGGGGAGCCCGAAGGTGCGGCGCGCTGGGTGCAGTACCTGTGCCCGGACGGTCGCCCGTTCGCACGCAAGGAGCTGCCGGGCACCGCCCAGCCGCAGGCGCGGGGCTACCTGCTGCAGGACAGACGCAGCGGCCAGGCCGCCAGAGTGGTGGTGGCCGGCGGAAAGGTGAACATCGACTGGAAGGAAAGCGCGCCCGACGCGGAACGGCGTGCGCAGGTGCCACTGCCTGCCGACGCGGTGATCGACACCGGATTCGACGCCGCAGTGCGCGCGCACTGGCCTGCACTGATGAAGGGCGATGAGGTCCGCCTGCCCTTCCTGGTACCGGGCCGGCAGCGCTTCTACCCGGTCAGCGTGCGCCGTACCGGTGCGCTCACCTGGCAGGGTGCACCCGCACAGGCCATCGAGGTGCGCTTGGCCACCTGGTACGGCGCGGTCGCTCCGCGGCTGTCCCTGGTCTACGCCGATGATGACCGCCGCCTGCTGGAATTTCGCGGCACCAGCAACCTGCGTGATGGCCATGGCGCCTATCCGGCCGTCATTGTCCGCTTCGCCTCACCCGCGACGACGCAGCCGCGGACGCAGTGGCAACAGGCCTGGGCACAACCATTGGTGGCGTCCTGCGGCGTGAGCAGCAGGTGAGGTCGTCACGCAATGCCGATTGAGTGCATCCAATCCACGCCGTGCAGCGTAGAAAGGGACAGACACGCCCTTGAGACCTCGCCCATGTCCGCTGCCGCGCCCCTTCCACGCCGACGTGAGCGACTGCTGCGCACCCTGCGTCGCTGGTTCGATACCGAGGCTGTGGCGCCGCAGGCCGACCCAACCCAGCGCGGCCGCATCGACTGGCTGCGGGCCGTGCCGTTCGTCCTGCTGCATGTGGCGTGCCTGGGGGTGATCTGGGTCGGCGTGTCCTGGACCGCAGTAGCGGTCGCGCTGGCGCTGTACGCGGTGCGGATGTTCGCTATCACCGGCTTCTACCACCGCTACTTCTCGCACCGCACCTTCCAGGCCTCGCGCCCGGTGCAGTTCATGTTCGCGGTGATCGGCGCGTCCAGTGTGCAGCGCGGCCCGTTGTGGTGGGCCGCCCACCACCGCCATCACCACCGCCATGCCGATCAGCCGCAGGACCCGCATTCCCCGGTCAGCGGCGGATTCTGGCGCAGCCACATGGGCTGGTTCCTGACCCGCGAAGCCTTCGCCACGGATCTGGCGCGCGTGCCCGACCTGGCCCGGTTCCCGGAACTGCGCTGGCTGGACCGCTTTGACATCGCCGTGCCGGTGTTGCTGGCCGCGGGCCTGTACGGCCTCGGCGCGCTGCTGGAACGGGTGGCACCCGGCCTGCACACGACGGGCCCGCAGCTGCTGGTCTGGGGCTTCTTCATCTCCACTGTGGTGCTGTTCCATGCCACGGTCACCATCAATTCGCTGGCCCACCGCTTCGGCAGCCGCCGCTTCGACACCCGTGACGACAGCCGCAACAACCTGTGGCTGGCCCTGCTGACCTTCGGCGAAGGCTGGCACAACAACCACCACTTCTTCCCCGGCACCGCCCGCCAGGGCTTCCGCTGGTGGGAAGTGGACCTGACCTGGTACGGCCTGCGCCTGATGGCCGCCATCGGCCTGGTCAGCGGACTGAAGCCGATACCCGAGTGGGTGCTGGCCAAGGCGAAGGACTGAGCATGCGCATCGCGGTCATCGGTTCGGGCGTTGCAGGGCTGGCCAGTGCGTACTGGCTGGACGGCGAGCACGAAGTCACCCTGTATGAAGCCAACGACTATCTGGGCGGGCACACCCACACCCATCGGGTGCAGGTCGACGGCCAGCAGATGTCGGTCGACACCGGCTTCATCGTCTTCAATCCGCAGCACTATCCGCTGCTGACCGCCCTGTTCGACGAGCTGGGCGTGGCGTCACAGCCCACCACCATGAGCTTCTCGATGCACAGCGACCGTAGTGGCGTGGAGTACAACGCCACCTCGCTGGACGGGCTGTTCTGCCAGCGCCGCAACCTGGTCTCGCCGCGCTTCTGGGGCATGCTGGCCGACCTGCGCCGCTTCTACCGCGACGCACCGCTGCTGCTGGCCGAGGCCGAAGGCCCGACGCTGGGACAGTACCTGCGCCAGCAGCGCTTCGGCGATGCCTTCGTGGAGGAGCACCTGCTGCCGATGGCCTCGGCGCTGTGGTCTTCGCCGACCGCCACTGTGCTGGATTTCCCAGCGCGCTACCTGGTGCAGTTCATGGCCAACCACCAGATGCTGCAGATGACCGGCCGCCCGCCGTGGCGGGTGGTCAAGGGCGGATCGGCGCGCTACGTCGATGCGCTGCGCGGCCGCTGGCGCGTGCATGAGCGGCTGGAAACACCGGTGCAGGCGGTCGAGCGCATGCCGTGGGGCGCGCGCGTGCACAGCTCGGCCGGTATTGAAGGCTTCGACGAGGTGATCCTGGCCTGCCACAGCGACCAGGCCCTTGCCCTGCTGGCAGACGCCGATCCGGTCGAAAGCGCGGTGCTGGGCGCGATCCGCTACCAGGCCAATGAGGCCGTGCTGCACACCGATGCCTCGCTCCTGCCCGCCAACCGCAAGGCCTGGGCCGCCTGGAACGCACATGTTCCGGAAGATCCTTCGGCGCCCTGCACGGTGAGCTACTGCATGAACCTGCTGCAGGGCCTGCCCGGCGAGACGCCGCTGGTGGTGACCCTCAACCGCAGCGATGCCATCGATCCGGCCAAGGTGCTGCGCCGCCTGCGCTATGCGCACCCCGTGCACGACCATGCCGCCGTGCGGGCACAGCAGCGCTGGGGCGAGATCCAGGGCCACCGCCGCACCTGGTTCGCCGGTGCCTACTGGGGCTGGGGTTTCCATGAAGACGGCATCGCCAGCGCACGGCGCACGGTCGACGCGCTGCGCGCCCGCACCGGCATCGCGTCGCCGCTGCGGCCGACCGAGATCACGGCATGACCGCCAGTGCGCTCTATGTGGGGCAGGTGCAGCACCGCCGGCACCATCCGCACGGGCACGCGTTCCGCTACCCGGTGGCGCAGCTGCTGCTGGATCTGGACGAGTTGGACACGATCTTCGCCGGGCGCTGGCTGTGGTCGGTCAACCGACGCAACCTGGCCGAGTTCCGCCGCAGCGACTACCTGGGCGATGCGAAGGTGCCACTGGCCGATGCCGTGCGCGACCATGCCGCCACCGTGCTGGGCCGTCGCCCGGAAGGACCGGTGCGGCTGCTGACCCACCTGCGTTTTGGCGGCCACGTGTTCAACCCGGTCAGCTTCTACTACTGCTACCAGGCCGACGGCAGCACCCTGGACTGCATCGTCGCCGACATCACCAATACGCCGTGGAAGGAACGCCACGCCTACGTACTGCCGGTCGAGCAGGCGCAGCACGAAGGTGGCAGCCTGCGCTGGCAGTTCGACAAGTGCTTCCACGTGTCGCCCTTCATGCCGATGGACTGCCGCTACGACTGGCGCTTCAACGCTCCCGGCGATGCGCTGCGCGTGCACATGCAGGTCTGGCGCGAGGGCGTGCGCCAGTTCGATGCGACCCAGTCCATGCAGCGCCATCCGCTGGACGGCCGCGGCCTGGCGCGGGTGCTGCTGGGCTACCCGCTGATGACCGTGCAGGTGGTCGCCGCCATCCACTGGCAGGCGCTGCGCCTGTGGCTGAAACGCAACCCCGTGCACGACCACCCTTCCCTTGCCGAGAAACCGCGATGAACAATCTGACGCCTTCGGTGGCCCTGCCCCGTGCCGGTGCACTGGACGCCTTCCTGCGCCGTCGCCTGCTGGCCCAGCTTGCCCCGATGCACGACGGCCAGCTGCGCGTACGCGATGCCTTCGGCGAGGTGCTGCTGGGCGATGGCCAGGGCCCGCTGCAGGCCACGGTGACCATCGACGACCCGGCCTTCTACCGCAAAGTGGCCGCGCAGGGCAGCGTCGGCGCCGGCGAAAGCTACATCCACGGCGACTGGCGCTGCGATGACCTGGTGGCGCTGGTCCGCCTGCTGGTGCGCAACCGCGATCTGCTGGACGGCATGGAGCGCGGCCCGGCACGCGCCGCCGGCTGGCTGCTGCGCGGCTGGAACCGCCTGCGCCGCAACAGCCGCGAGGGCAGCCGCCGCAACATCGCCGCCCACTACGACCTCGGCAATGATTTCTTCGCGCTGTTCCTGTCGCCGGACCTGATGTATTCCTCGGCCCTGTACGCGCAGGCAGACGAGCCGCTGGAAGTGGCCTCGACCCGCAAGCTGGACCGCATCTGCCAGCAGCTGCAGCTGCAGCCGGGCGACCGCGTGGTCGAGATCGGCACCGGCTGGGGCGGCTTTGCCGTGCATGCGGCACGCCATTACGGCTGCCACGTCACCACCACCACCATTTCCGCCGAACAGCACGCACTGGCCGTGCAGCGCGTGCAGGACGCCGGCCTGCAGGAGCGCGTGACCGTGCTGATGCAGGACTACCGCGACCTGCAGGGCCAGTTCGACAAGCTGGTCTCCATCGAGATGATCGAGGCCATCGGCGCCGAGTTCCTCGACACCTACATGGGCACCCTGCAGCGCCTGCTGAAGCCCGATGGCGTGGCCCTGCTGCAGGCGATCACCATCGAAGACCACCGCTACGAACAGGCCCGGCGCAGCGTCGACTACATCAAGCGCTTCGTGTTCCCGGGCAGCTTCATTCCTTCGATCAACGCCATCATGGCGGCCAAGACCCGGGCCAGCGACCTGCAGCTGATCGCCCAGCAGGACTTCGGCCATTCCTACGCGCTGACCCTGCGCGCCTGGCGCCAGCGCTTCCTGGCCCAGCGCGCCGCCGTGCAGGCACAGGGGTTCGACGAGCGCTTCTGCCGCCTGTGGGAGTTCTACCTGGCCTACTGCGAGGGTGGTTTCCTGGAGCGCTCCATCGGTGTGTCGCACCTGCTGCTGGCGCGGCCGGGCCATTGCACCGACGTCCCCACCGGCCGCGAGGCCTGAGATGGGAGGCCTTATATGAAACGGACCTGGGCCAACCTGATCGGCAACCAGCTGGTCTGGCTGTGCGCGGTGGCTGGCGCGGGCCGGGGCTGGCAATGGCCGGCACTGCTGGCCGCAGCGCTGTATGTCGCCAGCCAGCTGCTGACCAGCCCGGTGCCGCGCATTGACCTGCGCCTGCTGCTGCTCGCCCTCGCCTGCGCCTGGCTGGTGGATGGCATCGCCGCCGCCAGCGGCACCGTGCGCTATGCCGCCGCGCCGCTGGGCTGGGCACCGCCGCCGTGGATCATGGCGCTGTGGGCGGCGTTCGCGATGACCCTGACCAGCTCGATGACCTTCCTGCAGCGGCACCGCCTGCTGCCGGTGCTGTTCGGCCTGCTGCTGGCACCGCTGGCCTATCTGTCGGCGGCGCGTGGCTTCCAGGCCGTGCAGTTTTACGCACCCGTGTGGCAGGGCGTCCTGCTGCTGGGGGTGGGCTGGAGCATCGCCCTGCCGCTGCTGTGCGCGCTGGCACGCCGAGGCACTGACAAGGCAACCGCACACACAGACAAAGGAGTACGCGCATGAACCTGCTCGGCTGGGTGCTGCTCTACGCAGTGCTGGTGATGTGCTGGGGCTGGGTCTGGCAGCGCCGCCACCGCAACATCGGCGTGGTCGACGTGCTGTGGGCCAAGGGCGTGGCCGCGGGTGCACTGCTGCTGGCCTGGCTGGGTGACGGCGGCCTGCAGCCGCGCATCGCCTTGGCAGTGCTTGGCGGCCTGTGGGGCAGCCGGCTGGCCCTGCATCTGTGGCACCGCGTGCGCAGTGAAGACGAGGACGGTCGCTACCGCTATCTGCGCGAACACTGGAACGGTCACCAGGGAAAAATCTTCGGCTTCTTCATGGCCCAGGCGCTGCTGGTGGTGCTGTTCGCCCTGCCGTTCCTCGCTGTTGCGCGCAACCCGGCCACCGACCATGCCGGCTGGATCGCCGCCGCCGTGGCGGTATGGCTGCTCAGCGTCGGTGGCGAAGCCGTGGCCGACCGCCAACTCGCACGCTTCCGCGCCGACCCCGCCAACAAGGGCCGGACCTGCCGGCAGGGGCTGTGGCGCTACTCGCGCCATCCCAACTATTTCTTCGAGTGGCTGCACTGGTTCACCTACGTGCTGCTGGCCGTCGGCTCACCGCTGTGGTGGCTGGCGTGGTCGGGACCGGTGGTGATGTACCTGTTCCTGCGCTACCTCAGCGGCGTTCCCTTCACCGAAAAACAGGCTTTGCGCAGCCGCGGCGAAGACTACCGTGAGTATCAGCGCAGCACCCCGATGTTCTTCCCGTGGTTCCCCCGCACCTCCCCTTCCAAGGACCGCCAGCCATGAACGCCACCACCACGCTGTACCCACCCGTCGAGATCGAAGGCGGCCTGACCGGCTGGGCCGAGCGCGGCTGGATCCCGGACGCGGCCCTGCGTGCAGGCATCCGTCGCCTGTGCGCGCAGCGCCTGCAGGAAGAGGACGAAGGCGGCCAGGAAGCACAGTCGGTGCGGTTCCAGCGCCGCATCGCCGAACTGGCCGGCAGCCCGCTGGCCCTGCACGTCGATGCCGCGAACCGCCAGCACTACGAGGTGCCGGCCGCATTCTTCCAGGCCTGCCTGGGCAAGCGCCTGAAGTACAGCAGCTGCTACTATCGCACCGGTCACGAGACGCTGGACCAGGCCGAAGAGGCGATGCTGGAGCTGTATTCGCAGCGCGCCGAGCTGCGCGATGGCCAGGATATCCTCGAACTCGGCTGCGGCTGGGGTTCGCTCACCCTGTGGATGGCAGAGCGTTACCCGAATGCACGCATCACCGCGGTCTCCAATTCAAACAGCCAGCGCGAGCACATCATGGGCCAGTGCCAGGCACGTGGCCTGCGCAACGTTGAGGTCCTCACCCGCGACGTGAACCAGCTGGAGCTGCCGAGCGCGCGTTTCGACCGTTGCGTGTCGGTGGAGATGTTCGAGCACGTGCGCAACTACCAGCAGCTGCTTCAGCGCATTTCTGGCTGGCTGCGGCCGGACGGCGCGCTGTTCGTGCACATCTTCGCCCACCGCACACTGATGTACCCGTTCGAGACCGAAGGTGATGACAACTGGATGGGGCGGCACTTCTTCACCGGTGGCCTGATGCCGGCCGCCGACACCCTCCTGCATTTCCAGCAGCACATGCAGCTGGACCAGCGCTGGCTGCTGGACGGCACGCACTACCAGCGCACCGCCAACCACTGGCTGGACAACCAGGACGCGGCCCGTGCGCAGCTGATGCCGATCCTGCAGGCGACCTACGGCGAGGCCGCCGCGCGCATCTGGTGGCAGCGCTGGCGCATGTTCTGGATGGCCTGCGCCGAGCTGTTCGGCTATGACCAAGGCCAGCAGTGGCTGGTCGCCCACTACCTGTTCCGCCCCCGCTGAAGGAGCCACGGCCATGCGTATGCCCCCCTTGTTCACCCTGCTGACATTGGCCCTGTTCGGCACAGGCTGCAGCAGCCAGGACACCCGGCCACTGCCACGCGAAGCGTCGGTGGACGTGCCTCGCTTCATGGGCGACTGGTACGTGATCGCCCACATTCCCTCCCGGCCGGAGCGCGAGGCTTTTGACGCCGTCGAGAGCTATTCCCTGCGGCCGGATGGCCGCATCCAGACCACTTTCACCTACCGTAAGGGCAGCTTCCAGGCGCCATACAAGAGCATGCACCCGGTCGGCCGGGTGGAAGAGGAAGGCGCCGGCGCGGTGTGGGGCATGCAGTTCATCTGGCCGATCCAGGCCGAGTACATCATCGCCTGGCTGGACGACGACTATCAGCAGACGATCGTCGGCCGCAGCAAGCGCGACTATGTCTGGTACATGGCGCGCACGCCGCAGGTGTCACCGCAGGAGTATCAGGCTGCGGTCGAGCGCATCGCCGCGATGGGCTATGACACCTCGAAGCTGAGGAAGGTTCCGCAGTCCGTGCGTTGATCCCGCCATATGAATGGGCACCACCGGTACCGGTGGCGAGGCACCGCCCCGCTCCTCTATAGTCAGCCGGGCACGACAGGCACGGTGCCTGTCCGGTAACCACAGGGAGCAGGTCATGGGTCTGGTACAGGCGGTCAAGGGTGCAGTGGGCGGTGTTCTGGCCGACCAGTGGAAAGACTTCTACACCGTGCCGACGGGCCTGCCGTCGACCGCGGCCCTGTTCGCGGCCGTGCCGCAGGGCACCAATGCCGGCCGTGGCTCGAACACCAGCGGCTCGTCCAACATCATCAGCAACGGCTCGAAGATCGTCGTGCCCGAAGGCTACGGCCTGCTGCTGTTCCAGGACGGCGCGATCACTGCCTTCGTCGCCGAGCCGGGTGGCTACGAGTGGCGCTCGGACGACCTCAACTCGCAGTCGATCTTCGCCGGTGACGGCCTGGTCAGCACCTTCATCAAGCAGAGCTGGGAACGCTTCAAGTTCGGCGGCCAGCCGGGTTCGCAGCAGGCCGCCTTCTTCGTCTCGCTGAAGGAACTGCCGGACAACCGCTTCGGCACCCAGTCGGAAATCTACTGGGACGATGCCTTCCTCAACACCCAGGTCGGCGCGGTCACCCGTGGTTCGTACACGCTGAAGATCGTCGACCCGATCCTGTTCGTGAAGAACTTCCTGCCGGCCAGCTACCTGCGCCCGGGCCAGGTGTTCGACTTCACCGACATGGACAATGCCGCCGCCACCCAGCTGTTCAATGAAGTGGTGGGTTCGCTGGCACCGGCCTTCAGCCTGTACAGCAACGACCCGTCGAAGGGCAACCGCATCACCAAGCTGCAGCAGGATTCGATCGGCTTCGCGCAGAGCCTGTCGGCGGCCGTCGAGCAGGCCTACCAGTGGAAGTCCGACCGTGGCCTGGCCATCGTCAAGACCGCCATCGTCTCGATCGAATACGACGCCAACACCCGTGAACTGCTGAAGACCGTGCAGCGCGCCGATGCGCTGTCCGGCTCGCGCGGCAATTCCAACCTGCAGGCCAGCGTGGCCCAGGGCATCCAGTCGGCCGGCGAGAACGGCGGCGCGGCGGGCCTGGTCGGCGTCGGCATGGCCTCGGGCATGTTCGGTGCGGGCAGCCTGCAGCAGCCGACCGCGCCGGCCGCCGATGATCCGGTGGCCAAGCTGAAGAAGGCCAAGGAAATGCTCGACCTGGGCCTAATCACCCAGGGCGACTACGACGCGCTGAAGGCCAAGGCGCTGGGCCTGTAAGCCGGCGGACGCGCAGACCCATGTCCGACCCCAGAAACGGTCCTCCGCCGCTGCCCCAGGCCGCCCCCGCTTCGCCCCCGCCCTTGCCGGCGGCGAAGCTGGATGGTCCGGGTTCGCCGCAGGACGTCCCGCCCCTGCCTGGCAGCTTCCCGCTGGATACCAGCACCCTGCCGCAGGCCATCCGTGATGAGGTCGAGGCGCCCGATCCGCTGGCCATCGACACCTCGGCCAGCGAACTGAAGGACGGCCTGAACCGCTGCCCGAAGTGTGGCAGCACCGACATCCGCCCCAGGCTCGGCACCGACGTCCTGGTCTGCCTGTACTGCCGTCACGAATGGCATGGCGCGCGGGTGGAGGAGGAATTCGGGTTGGGCGAAGCGCTGGACCAGCTGCAGGGCACGGTCATCGCCTCCGGTGCACGCGACATCGACGCCGACACCTCGGCGCTGATGACGTTCAAGTGTGGCGGCTGTGGTGCCGAGGTCACGGTCAACACCGAAAGCACGATGACCGCGCGCTGCCACTGGTGCCGCCACGTGTTCGGCGTCAACGAACAGATCAGCAACGGCGCCGTGCCCGATGCCGTGTTGCCCTTCCACATCAAGAAGGACGATGCGGTTGCGCGCATCCGCCAGTTCGTCGGCAAGCGCCGGATGTTCGCGCTGAAGGCCTTCAAGGACCAGTTCACCCCGGAAAACGTGGTGGGCGTGTACCTGCCCTACATGATCGTGGACAGCAATGTCAGCGCAGCCGTCGCCGGCAAGGGCGAGATCAAGACCCGCGAGTACACCAGGGGCACCGAGAAAAACAAGCAGACCTACTACGACGCGGACATCTACCAGGTCGAGCGCCAGGTCGAATTCACCGTCGACGACCTGCCGCTGGAATCCTCGGCCGAGCGCGGCAACCTCGACACGCGCACCAATACCAACAACATCATCAACACCATCCTGCCGTTCGATACCAAGAACGCGGTGAAGTGGAACGCGTCCTACCTGGCTGGCTTCACCTCCGAGAAGCGCAACGTGGATGTGGAGAAGCTGCGCCCGCGGCTGGAAGACCAGCTGCTGTCGATCGCCCGCGCGCAGGTGGAAGCCAGCGTGCGCCGCTACGACCGCGGCGTGCGGTGGGAGCAGGAACAGCTGGACGTGCACGGCAGCCGCTGGGTGTCGATGTACCTGCCGGTCTGGCTGTACTCCTACCACCAGCCCGGCGCCAATGGCGGCATGCTGCACTACATCGCGGTGAATGGCCGTACCGGTGAAACCATGGGCAGCGTGCCGGTGCAGCAGTGGAAGATGCTGCTGGCCGCCCTGGCGACCGGCACGGTCATCGAAGCCCTCGCAATTGCCTTCCTGGTGGCGACAACATGAGTGACGACAGTGGTCTCTGGTTGCTGGCGGCCGGCCCGGCCGGTGCTACGGCGCTGTACTGGGCGCTGTACCGCTATTACCGCAACACCGACAAATCGCATTCGTTCGAACACGAAACCGCGATCGACGCCAAGCCGGTCACCGGCTCGGACCGTCGCGTCGATTCGATCACCGGTACGCAGGAACGCCGCGTGCGTGGTGACAACGTGTACGAGTACCGCAAACGGGTGATGCGGGTGAAGCCCGGTGGCGATTGACACGGCACCACGCTGCCGTGACGCGGCGGTGATCTAGACTGAAGGCCCATGTTCTGCCTGCCCTTGCCTGGGGCGGGCAACGCCCCGCCGTTCGAGATCGACCGTGAACCAGCCTCCCGTTCCCCAGCCGCAAGCCGCCCATGCCTCCGACAGCGTGAACATGGCGCTGGCAGCCGGTGCCATCGTCGGCACCTGGTTCTGGGATGTGCCGAACGACCAGCTGACCGTCGATGAAGCCCTGGCCCGCGCGTTCGGGCTCGACCCGGCGCTTGCGCAGCGCAAGCTGCAGCTGCACGAGGTGCTGGGCACGGTGCACCCCGATGACCTGGCCGGGCTGACCTCGGCCATCGAGCATGCCGTGCGGCACGGCGGCCGCTTCGCGCATCAGTACCGCACGCGCGGCGCCGATGGCGGTTACCACTGGCTGGAAAGCATCGGCCGCGTCGACCTGGACGAGAACGGCCGGGCACTGCGCTTCCCTGGCGTCCTGATCGACATCGACGAACGGCTGCGGGTGCAGGCCGAGCGTGACCAGGCCCAGGCCCTGCTGCGCTCCTTTGTTGAGGCCGCGCCGGGCGTGATGTATGCCAAGGATCGCCAGGGCCGCCTGCTGATGGGCAACAGCGGCACAACGGCACTGATCGGGCGCCCCCCGGCGGAGTATCTCGGGCGGACCGATGCCGAGCTGTTGGCCAACCCCGCTCAGGCTGCAGCGGTGATGATTACCGACGAGCGGGTAATGTCCAGCGGCCGCAGCGAGCAGTTGGAAGAAGAAGTCAGCTTTCCAGACGGCCGCCGGGCCTGGTGGCTGTCGACCAAGGCGCCGCTGCGCAACGATGCTGGCGAAGTGATCGGCCTGGTCGGCACCTCGCTGGACATCACCGACCGCAAGTCGGCCGAGGCCGAGCGTCTCGACATCGAGGAACGCTATCGACTGGCCGCACAGGCCACAAACGATGCGATCTGGGACTGGCGCATGGTCGACGGGCACGTCGTCTGGAACGAGGCGCTGTCCAGCCTGTTCGGTCACCCGGTGAAGGAGACCAGCGCGCAGTGGTGGCTCGACCACATCCATCCCGAAGACCGCGAGCGCATCGATCGCAACATCCACGCCGTCATCGACGGCGACGGCATCACCTGGACCGGCGAGTATCGCTTCCGTCGCGCAGATGGCAGCTATGCCGCCGTGCTTGATCGTGGTGCGGTGCTGCGCGACGTTGATGGCCGCCCGCAGCGGATGATCGGCGCCATGCTCGACCTGTCCGGACGCAAGGCGGCCGAAGCAGCGCTGGCCGAGGGTGAGGAGCGCCTGCGCCTGGCCACGGAAGCAGGCGAGCTTGGGTTATGGGACCTGGACCTGGTGCAGAAAGTCCTGCTCTGGCCCGCGCGCATGAAGGCGATGTTCGGCATCTCCCCCGACGCGGAGGTGGACATCGAGGATTTCCGCAACGGCCTGCATCCGGACGATCGTGCCGCGACGCTGGCAGCACTCGATGCATCTGCCGATCCACAGCGGCGCGCCAACTACGATGTGGAGTACCGTACCGTCGGCAAGGAAGATGGCGTGGTGCGCTGGGTCGCGGCCAAGGGCCGGGGCATCTTCGAGGCCGGGCGCTGCGTACGCCTGCTGGGCGTGGCCATCGATATCACCGCACGCAAGGCGGCCGACGAGCGCCTCCGCGAGTTGAACGAGCAGCTGGAAGCGCGGGTGCGTGCCGAAGTGGCGGAGCGCATGCGGGTGGAGGACGCGCTGCGGCAGAGCCGCAAGATGGAAGCCGTCGGCCAGCTCAGCGGCGGCATCGCGCACGACTTTAACAACATGCTGGCCACGGTGATCGGCCCGCTGGACCTGCTGGCGCTGCGTATCGGCAACAGTGATGCACGCGCGGTGCGCTACATCGAGATGGCCCTGGACGGTGCCCAGCGTGCCGCCCAGCTGACCCAGCGGCTGCTGGCCTTCTCACGCCAGCAGCCGCTGCAGCCGGTTGCCCTGGACGTGAACCATCTGGTGGCCGGCATGACCGATCTGCTGGTGCATTCGCTCGGCAGCAGCGTCATCCTCGAAACCGTGCTGGGTGGCGGCCAGTGGTGGACGCACGCCGATGCCAACCAGCTGGAGAACGTGATCCTCAATCTGGCGGTGAACGCGCGCGATGCCATGCCGGGCGGCGGTCGCCTGACGCTGCAGACCAGCAACTGCCCGATCGGCCTGGCCAGCGTGGCCGAGCACGGCGGCGTCCCCACCGGCGATTACGTGCGCATCGCCGTGACCGACACCGGCGGCGGCATGGCGCCCGAGGTGATGGCACGCGCGTTCGATCCGTTCTTCACCACCAAGCCGGTCGGCCAGGGCACCGGCCTGGGCCTGTCGCAGGTCTATGGCTTCGTGCAGCAGTCCAACGGGCACGTCCGCCTGCAGTCCGCACCCGGCACGGGCACCACCGTCATCATCTACCTGCCGCGCCTGCTGGCCGAGGTGGACGCCCTGCCGCCGGCCAAGGCCGATGTGGCGCCGCTGTTCGGCGGTGGCGCCGAGCAGATCCTGGTGGTGGACGATGACGCAGCGGTACGCGCGTTCTCGGTCGATGCGCTGTCCGAACTCGGCTACCGCGTGCTGTCGGCCGATGGCGCTGCCAGCGCCCTGCCCCTGCTGCAGGCCCACCCCGGCATCGCGCTGCTGTTCACCGACGTGGTGATGCCCGGGGTCAACGGCCGCCAGCTCGCCGACAAGGCCCTGGCGCGGCATCCGCACCTGAAGGTCCTGTTCGCCACCGGCAACAGCCGCAATGCCCTGGTCGACGACGGCGTGCTGGACGCGCATGTGCAGCTGATCGGCAAGCCATTCACCATCAGCGAACTCGCCACGCGCGTCCGCGCCGTCCTCTCCGCGGAACGCTGAGCCTGAGTGCTTCCCGGCGGGCAGCGAAGGCAGCATCGCCACCGCACCGCGGATCAGGGCCAGCATGCCGAGCTCGAACTCGGCCTGCGCGGCCGCCGGTTCGAACCCGCGTCGCAACAGACTGAATGGGCGGCCGTGAGGGACTTCACCACCTGCCTACCGCAGCACAGCCATGCTGACACGTAATCCCGTCAGCCGACTGCAGCCAGCGGAGTCACGATGAATCCCCCTTCCAAGCTTCCGCTCACGCGGCGCGACATGCTCAAGCTCAGTGCGGGCTCGGCCACCACCATGGCCATGCCCGCCGCTGTCGCTGCCGCCGCCGAGCCCGACCGCTCCTCCGCACGCGCCCCGGTCACCACGCAGGTGACCTTCAAAGTGAACGGTGCAAGCCGCTCACTGCTGCTCGACACCCGGGTCACCCTGCTGGATGCGCTGCGTGAGCACCTGCAGCTGACGGGCACAAAAAAGGGCTGCGACCATGGGCAGTGCGGTGCCTGCACCGTCCTGCTGGACGGCCGTCGCATCAATGCGTGCTTGACCCTGGCGGTGATGCATGAAGGCGCCAGCATTACCACCATCGAGGGCATGGGATCACCTGGCAACCTCAGCGACATGCAGGCCGCCTTCGTCAAGCATGATGGTTTCCAGTGCGGTTACTGCACGCCGGGCCAGATCTGCTCGGCCGTGGCGGTGCTCGACGAAATCCAGCGGGATGTCCCCAGCCACGCCACTGCGCGCCTGGACGAGCCTGCGGCACTGACACCTGAAGAGATCCGCGAACGGATGAGCGGCAATATCTGCCGCTGCGGCGCCTACTCCAACATCATCGAAGCGATCCAGGATGCAGCGGGGAAGCGCTCATGAGGGCTTTCACCTATGAACGCCCTGCCAGCGCGGCCGATGCCATTGCCGCCGCCACGCGCGCACCGGGCGCACGCTTCATCGCAGGGGGCACCAACCTGCTCGACCTGATGAAGCTGGAAGTGGAAACGCCGTCGCATCTGATCGATGTGAACGGGCTGGGCATGGACGGCATCGAAGCGACGGCCGACGGCGGCGTCCGGATCGGTGCACTCGTGAGCAATACCGATCTGGCCGCAGACGCCCGCGTCCGTCGCGACTACGCCTTGCTGACCCGGGCGCTGGTGTCGGGTGCCTCCGGACAGCTGCGCAACAAGGCAACCACGGCAGGCAATCTCCTGCAGCGCACGCGCTGCCCCTACTTCTACGATACGGCCCAGGCCTGCAACAAGCGCCTGCCGGCCAGCGGGTGTGCCGCAGTTGAAGGCGCAAGCCGGCAGCTGGCGATTATCGGCGGCAGCGCAGACTGCATCGCCACGCATCCCAGCGACATGGCAGTGGCCATGATGGCCCTGGGCGCATCGGTGGAAACACTGCGTGCCGACGGCACGCGGCGGCTCATTGCGCTGGATGCCCTGTACCGCCCGCCGGGAGCAACGCCACACCTTGAGACCACGCTGCTGCGAGGCGAGCTGATCCAGGCTGTGATCCTGCCACCCCCGGCAGGTGGCACCCATGTCTATCGGAAAGTGCGTGACCGCGCCTCCTATGCGTTTGCGCTTGTTTCGGTTGCTGCCATCGTGCAGGCCGATGGCAGCGGGCGCATCGCCCTTGGCGGCGTGGCCTACAAGCCATGGCGCAGCGACGCCGCCGACGCCGCGCTGCCGCAGGGCGCTTCGGCCGTCATCTCGACGCTGTTGCAGGGTGCGTCACCCACCGGCCAGAACCACTTCAAGGCGGTACTGGCCGAACGCACGCTGGCATCCATCCTGCAGGATCTGAGGGCGCGCGCATGAAGTTCACTACGCCTGCTGGCACCAATCCCATCGATGCAAGGAAGGTCGTCGGACAACCGCACCCCCGAATCGACGGTCCATTGAAGGTTTCAGGAAAGGCGACCTACGCCTACGAGTGGCATGACGCGCTACCGGAAACGCCGGCTTACGGCGTGGTCGTCGGCGCAGGGATCGCCACCGGAACCGTCGCGTCACTGGATCTTGAGCCCGCTCGCCGCTCGCCAGGTGTCCTGGCCATCGTCACTGCCGACACTGCCGGGCCGCTGCAGCGCGTGAAGCGCAACGCTGCGCCACTGCTCGGTGGCCCGACGATCAGCCACTACCATCAGGCGCTGGCGGTGGTGGTGGCCGAGACCTTCGAGCAGGCACGCGCGGCGGCCGCCAGGATCCGCGTGCGCTACGCGCCCCGGCACGGTTCATTCGACCTGGCTGCGGCCCGCAAGGATGAGGCGTCACTGAAGGCGCCCGA
This sequence comes from Stenotrophomonas sp. S41, assembly GCF_016624625.1. Classification (NCBI taxonomy): domain Bacteria; kingdom Pseudomonadati; phylum Pseudomonadota; class Gammaproteobacteria; order Lysobacterales; family Lysobacteraceae; genus Stenotrophomonas; species Stenotrophomonas sp. S41. Next base: position 109,705 of record NZ_JACVTV010000002.1, read on the forward strand.
ACCCGATGCCCGGGTGGGCGATTTCGAAAAGGCGTTCCAGCAGGCCGACATCACCCTCGACGCGACGTACCACACCCCTGACCAGTCACACGCCATGATGGAGCCGCATGCAACGCTGGCGGCCTGGGACGGTGACCACCTGACCGTGTGGACATCCAACCAGATGATCGACTGGGGCCGGACCGACCTGGCCAGGACGCTGGGCATACCGAAGGACAATGTACGACTGGTATCGCCTTACATTGGCGGGGGCTTCGGCGGAAAGCTGTTCCTGCGCTCCGATGCCCTGCTTGCAGCGCTCGCGGCACGTGCGGCGAAGCGCCCGGTGAAGGTGGCGCTGCAACGCCCGCTGGTCGCCAACAACACGACTCACCGACCCGCCACCATCCAGCGCATCCGGCTGGGCGCATCCCCGAACGGAACGTTGACCGCCATCGGACACGAATCCTGGTCAGGCAACCTCGCGGGCGGCTCGCCCGAGGAAGCCGTGCAGCAGACCCGTTTCCTGTATGCCGGCGCGCATCGGCTGGCCGCCCTGCGATTGGCTGCGTTGGATCTTCCCGAAGGCAACGCGATGCGCGCACCTGGCGAGACGCCCGGGCTGATGGCCCTGGAAATCGCCATGGATGAGATGGCTGAGAAGGTCGGGCTGGATCCGATCGAGTTCCGCATCCGCAACGATACGCAGGTCGACCCCAGCGATCCGTCTCGTCCGTTTTCGCAGCGACAACTGGTGCAGTGCCTGCAATCCGGCGCCTCGCGCTTTGGCTGGGAGCGTCGCAGCGCCGTCCCGGCCGCCAATCGCGATGGACGATGGCTGGTCGGCATGGGTGTGGCAGCGGGCTTCCGCAACAACCTGGTGATGAAGTCCGGCGCGCGCGTGCGCCTGGCCACTGATGGGCACGTGACCGTCGAGACCGACATGACCGATATCGGCACCGGCAGCTACACCATCATCGGCCAGACCGCCGCCGAAATGCTGGGCGTTCCCCTCGAGCAGGTCACGGTGAAGCTGGGCGACTCGCGCTATCCGGTTGCCGCCGGCTCCGGCGGACAGTGGGGTGCCAACAGTTCTACTGCAGGCGTCTACGCGGCCTGCATGGCATTGCGGACCAAGGTCGCCAGCGCGCTGGGGATGGATGCTGCCGTGGCACGGTTTGAAGACGGCCATGTCATCGATGGGCAACGACGCGCTGCCCTGACAGAGGCAACTGGCAGCGGGGAAATGGTTGCCGAGGACAGCATCGAGTTCGACACCCTGCAGGAGAAGTACCAGCAATCGACCTTCGCCGCGCATTTCGTGGAGGTCGGCGTTGATGTCGCGACGGGCGAAACGCGCATCCGGCGGATGCTGGCCGTCTGCGCTGCGGGACGCATCCTGAATCCCACGACGGCGCGCAGCCAGGTCATAGGCGCGATGACGATGGGCATCGGTGCTGCGCTGTCGGAGGAACTGGTCGTCGACCCGCGCCTGGGCTTCTTCGTCAACCATGATCTGGCAGGCTACGAGGTTCCGGTGCATGCCGATGTGCCCCACCAGGAGGTGGTGTTCCTCGACGAGGCCGATGCCGTGTCATCGCCCATGAAAGCCAAGGGCGTCGGCGAGCTGGGCTTGTGTGGTGTCAGTGCCGCCATCGCCAACGCCGTCTACAACGCAACCGGCGTACGGGTCAGGAATTACCCGCTGACGCTGGACAAGCTGCTGGCAGGCCTGCCAGACCTCGCATGACGACGTCGTTCTTTCCCGCACCGCTGGACCTTGAAACGGGCAATGCGCGGCCCGCCCTGCGTGCTGCTGCCGATGCCGCACGCAATCGCTCTCCGGCGGTGCTGGCCATCGTGGTGCAGACCGAAGGATCAACCTACAGCCGTGCGGGGACCTGCGTGTTGTTTGCCGGCGACGAACAGATCGGCTGGCTCAGTGGCGGCTGCCTTGAGCCGGAGCTCGCACGTGCGGCCTGCAGAGTCGCAGCGGAAGGGCAGCTCTGCTGGGTAAAGATTGATACCCGCGATGATGCTGCGCTGTTTTCCGGCAACGCCGTGGGCTGCCGCGGCTGCCAGTGGATCGCGCTGCTGCCGTTGCACGAGTTGCCGGGCCTGGCAGACTGCCTGGATGTCTGGCTGCAGGGCCGTGACACCCTGCGCCTGTCCCTGGCGACCAAGGGTCTTGTTGAAGGTCGCTGCGCCGGATCTTCGTTCCGCACCCAACTGCCGGTGCTCAAGAGCGACGAGGCCATCGAGACCAGCGCATGGCGCCTGCAATGGCACCGGCCACCGCTGGTGCAGCTGCATGGCGCCGGACCTGAGGCCTTGACGCTGGTGCCAATGCTGGAACATCAAGGCTGGCTCATACAGATCGTGGAGCCGCGAAGGGCGTGGCAGGCGCGCCTGCCAGCACTGCAGCAGACGAACGAGGAACAAGCAGACCGCCAGGTGGATGCGGCACTGGTCATGCACCACAACTTCGAGCTGGACCTGGATGCGTTGCGATTGCTTGCCCGATCAAGGATTCCTTTCATCGGATTGCTGGGCCCTCGCCAGCGCAGGGAGGATCTGTTCAAGCTGCTGGACGCAGGTACGCGCGTCGCGCTTGAGCCCCGGCTGCGCTCACCCATCGGCCTGGCACTGGGCGGACGGGGGCCCGAGGCAATCGCCCTGAGCATCACCGCCCAGCTGCAGGCATGGCGCCATGGCAGCGCACTGGGCAGTACGTGAGCGGGCACGCTGCCGTGGTGCTCGCCGCCGGAATGAGCCGTCGGCTGGGCCGACCCAAGCAGTGGCTTCAGGTCAATGGCGAATCACTGCTGCGGCGTGCAGCGCGGCTGGCGTCTGAGACAGATCCGGACGTGCTGATCGTACTGACGCCGCAGGGCCCTGCCTTCGGTCCGGAGCTGGCCGGACTACGTGCCGTCCAGGTGCAGAATCCCACGCCCGGGCTGGGGGTCGGCAGCAGCCTCCTGCTGGCAGCGCCGCACCTCGGCACCGCCCGCCAGGTGCTGGTCCTGGTCTGCGACCAACCGCGCCTCCATGCAGCACATCTTCGTGCCCTGCTCGACGCCGCCGCCAGCACGCCGTGCCATTGCGCTGCCACGCTGGAAGGCGGGGTGCCGGGCTCGCCGGCCGTTGTCCCCGCCGCGTGGTTCAACGACCTGCCGCAGAGCGGCAGCGAACACGGTTTCGGTGGCCGCCTGCGGCAGACCCCGGGCGTCGCCCTCTGTGCCAGCGACGTATGCCTCCGTGACATCGACAACCCGGACGATCTGCGCGCCGCATCTGCCGCCGGGTGGATCGACACGCCGCCGCAATGACGACCGGTACCGCCGGTCCATGCCCGGCGAGCGCAGCGGCACCTGAAGGCCTTCGCCAGGCACGGCCTGGCGCTACCAAGGCTGCGTCGATCTCTTCACTACCGTCGCAATGATGATCGGTAGCGCCGGGCCATGCCCGGCGAGCGCAGCGGCACCTGATGGCATTCGCCAGGCATGGCCTGGCGCTACCACAGCTGCGTCGATCCCTTCACTACCGCCGCAATGATGATCGGTAGCGCCGGGCCAGCC